>JANXYA010000115.1 GCA_025350345.1 Gammaproteobacteria bacterium | reverse complement strand
TGATTGCGCTGCGCCGATGCGAGCACCTTGGCGGTCGTGTCGTAGTGGGAACGCTTGTCCGGGCGCAGGTGGATCTGTCGCAGCTCGATGGTTTCTTCATCAGCGAACGCAGCAAGCCCGACCAACCCGAGATCCACCTGCGCCCGGACAAGCGTTCCCACTACGACACGACCGCCAAGGTGCTCGCATCGGCGCAGCGCAATCAGATGCTGAAGATCGGGTTTGTGAATACCACGGAATTCGCGGAATAACGGCCTGAGCGCCCTGGGTAAAGTGTTGCCGCGGCCGCCGTTTCGGAACGATCGCACCGCCTGTCGCTCAAATCGTATGAGCCGATCCTAAGTAGGTTCAGACCCGCACAGAGGTTGATTATGACTCGTGTTCTAGTGACCCTCGCTGCTGTTCTCGTATTTGGCCTTGGCAATGGCCTCGTGCGCGCCGAGGATCAGCCGCAGGTGAGCAAGGGCACTGCGAAGATCCTCAAGGCTGCCCAGGAGGCCCTGGCGGCGAAGAATTACAACGAAGTGCTCAGCAAGACGCGCGAGGCGGCGGCCGTCGCGGGGCGCAACGCCTACGATGATTTCGTGATTCACGAACTGCAGATGGCGGTCTACGCCGCGCAGACCGACTACCCGAACACGGCCTCCTCTATCGAGGCGATCATCGATTCACCCTACCTGGCGGCCGCGCAGAAGCCGCAGCTGCTGCGCACCCTGATGAGCATCGAATACCAGGACAAGGACTACGACAAGGCCATCCTGTACGGCGAGCGGGCGCGCGCCGCGGGTGATCTGAGCGCGGATACCGCTCTCATCGTGGCCCAGGCCTACTTCCTCAATGGCAAGTACAAGGAAGCGCTCGCGGGCATGGAGGCCATTGTCGAGCACGACGAACAGGCCGGCCGCAAGCCGACCGAGAAGGCGCTCAGCCTCATCTGGACCTGCGCGCTCAAGGTCAAGGACGAGGCGGCGGCCTCGCGCGCCATTGAAAAGCTGATCGTCAATTATCCGAAACCCGACTACTGGGCGAATGCCATGGTCGGGGTGCAGCTGAAGAGCTCCGATAACGATGATCGCCTGCGGCTCATGACCTACCGCCTGATGGCCCAGGTCGGCGTGCTCAAGAAGGGCGGTGACTACACCG
Source organism: Gammaproteobacteria bacterium (assembly GCA_025350345.1). Taxonomy (GTDB): domain Bacteria; phylum Pseudomonadota; class Gammaproteobacteria; order Steroidobacterales; family Steroidobacteraceae; genus FEN-1191. The sequence continues at coordinate 1,541 of JANXYA010000115.1, read as the reverse complement.
AGATGGCGCAGATTGCGCTCGACCAGGGCAACCCGGGTGAAGCGCAGACGGTGCTGGAGCAGGCCCTGGCGAAGAATCTGTACACCGACATCCACGACAAGGAGCGCAGCCAGCGCCTGCTCGACAAGGTGCGCAAGGTCGCGAGCGATGATCGCGCCAGCATGGCGCGGGACGAGAAGGATGCCGCTAACGCTGCGAGCGGCGACGCGTACGTGCAGGTGGGCGCGGCCTACCTCGGTTTCGGCGAGCCCGACAAGGCCGTCGCCGCGATCACCACCGGCATTGCCAAGGGCAAGCTCAAGTACCCCGATGAAGCCTATCTGCTGCTCGGCATGGCTTACGAGCGGAGCAAGAACAAGGCCGAGGCCGTGAAAGCCTTCGGCAGGGCCACGAGCGATCCGAAATACGCGCGTCTGGCCAAGCTGTGGGTGCTGGAGGCTCGCTCCTGACAGGCTTGGGTTGCTGAGGAGGGACTGATCCATGGTCATCAAGCCTGGCGACCGGCTGCCCGCGGGCAAGTTCAGGATCATGGGTGAGAAGGGTCCGCAGGACCTGAGCACCGCCGAGCTGTTCAACGGCAAGCGCGTGGTGCTGTTCTCCGTCCCCGGCGCATTCACGCCGACCTGTAGCGCCAAGCACCTGCCTGGCTTCCTCGACCAGGCGGCGCAGTTCAAGGCCAAGGGCATCGACACCATTGCCTGCATGGCGGTCAACGACGTGTACGTCATGAGCGCCTGGGGCAAGAGCGCCAATACCGGCGCTGCCGTGCAGATGCTGGCGGACGGCAATGGAGAATACGCGCGCGCGCTGGGCCTCGAGCTCGATGCCCGCGGATTCGGCATGGGCGTCCGTGGGCAGCGCTTTGCCCTCGTGGTCGACAATGGCGTCGCCACCCAGGTCCTGATCGAAGCGCCGGGAGAATTCAAGGTGTCGGCCGCCGAGCATGTGTTGAGCCAGCTTTAAGAGCGGCTGTTATTGATCTGATTTGTCACTGATTCCAACCCAGATTGCGACCGTCCTGGAGCAGGGGGGCACGGTCGTGGTGCCCAGCCGCCAGCGCGAGGTCGCGTTGCGCCTGGCGCACACCCGCCAGCGACTCGCCAGCGGCTCAAAGGCCTGGCCCTCTCCCGATGTCTGCACCTGGACGGCCTGGCTCGAGCGCTGCGCCGAACAGGCTCGTCGCGGAGCCCTGCGGGGCCGGCGGCGGCTGGGGCGAGGGGAGGAATGGCTGCTGTGGCGGGAGGCCTCCGCAGAGGCCTGCGAGGCCATGGGTGTGCTCAATCCGGCCAGCCTGGCCGACGCCCTGCACCGCTCCTCGCTGCTTCAAGATGCGTGGAACCTGCACTCGGCGGGGACGCCGGTCTCGGAATATGCGGTCCTGCAGCGGGCCCGGGCGGCCATTGCACGGCATTGCCGAGCGCGGCAGGCCTATTCAGCCAGCGATTGGGCGCTCGTACTGGAGCACGCCCAGCCCGCCGCAGGGCCGCTCCTGTTCGCCGGATTCGCGCCGCTGGGCACAGCTCTTGAGGCTCGCCTGCTCG
>JANXYA010000092.1 GCA_025350345.1 Gammaproteobacteria bacterium | reverse complement strand
CCTCATTTCAAATATCGCACTGCTGAGCGTATAGTAGTTTAACTACATGACCAGCTTCACTTAATCAGGCGGAGGTAGACCGTGCAGGTGCTAGACCCTTTTGAGATTGTCCTGTTTGGTGGCACCGGTGATCTGGCCATGCGCAAGCTCATCCCGGCGCTCTATCACCGTTTCATGGCCGGTCAGTTTGATGCCCGCGCACATATTCTCAGCGTCGCCAGCAGCGCAATCTCGCGTGAAGACTACATCGCGCGCGCTGCGGAGCAATGTCGTGCGCATCTGGATGGCATGGAGTTCAACGAAGCGCGCTGGCTTGAATTTGCAACCTGCCTTGATTATCAGCAGGCCGACGCGACGCGCCTTGAAGACTATCGAGCCCTCAAGGCCCGCATCGCCGATCGCGACGCACAGGTGCGGGTGTGGTTTCTGTCGATGTCGCCGACTTTCTACACCACCATGGGCGCCCACATGGCGACCGCCGGCGTCGTCACTCCGCAGGCGCGCGTCGTGCTCGAAAAGCCCCTCGGCACCGATCGGTTGTCGGCGGCGCGCATCAACGAAGAGATCGGCAAGAGTTTTACCGAGGCGCAGATCTATCGCATCGATCACTACCTTGGTAAAGAACCGGTGCAGAATCTCCTGGCATTGCGCTTTGGCAACGCCCTGTTCGAGCCGCTGTGGCGGCGTGGACGCATTCGCCACGTACAGATCACGGTCGGCGAGCAGCTCGGCGTGGAAGGGCGCGCGAAATTTTACGATGCCACCGGCGCGCTGCGTGACATGGTGCAGAACCATATGTTGCAGTTGCTATGCATCATGGCGATGGAGCCCCCGGCCAATAGCGATGCGGATACAGTCCGCGACGAAAAGCTCAAGGTGCTGCGCGCCCTGCGTCCTATCAACGCCGATAATGTGGAGCTGAAGACGGTGCGTGGTCAGTACCGGGCCGGCACCATCGATGGCAAGAAGGTGGTGGGCTATGCCGATGAGCCCGGCGTCCCGGCCGGCAGCAGCACCGAGACCTTCGTGGCCATCAAGGCCGAAATCGACAACTGGCGCTGGGCGGGCGTGCCGTTCTATCTGCGCACCGGCAAGCGTCTGCAGCAGCAGATGGCCGAGATTGCCATCACTTTTGATGACGTGCCGCTGTCAATCTTTCCAAATCGCACCCAGGACTCGCCCAATCAGCTGGTCATTCGCCTGCAGCCTGACGAGAGCGTCACGCTGACCATCATGGCCAAAGCGCCGGGCGATGCCATGCGCCTGCGGCCGGTGAGCCTGGCGCTCGATCTCGCCGAGAGCTTCAAGGAGCGCCCGCTCTCGGCCTATGAGCGTCTGCTGATGGATGTCGTCAAGGGCAATCTCACCCTGTTCATGCGGCGCGACGAGCTCGATACCGCCTGGAGCTGGATCGATCCGATCCGCGCGGGCTGGGCGCACGCCGGCAACGCGCCCAAGACCTATGCGGCCGGCAGCTGGGGCCCCGCCGCCTCCACCGCCATGATCGGGCGCGACGGCTATGCCTGGCGTGATGAGACCTGAGCCGGCGGCGCAGGCGATGCTGCAGGAATGGCGCGACGGCGATCCGACGATGCAGGCCGCCACGCTCGCCGCCGCGATTGCCGCCGATCTGCGCGCCGCCCTGGTGCGCCGGACGCGGGCGAGCCTCGTGGTATCCGGTGGGCGGAGCCCCGCGCTGATGTTCGCCCACCTGGCGCGCCACGCACTCGACTGGTCACGTGTCCAGATCACACTCGCCGACGAGCGCTGGGTGGAAAGCGATGATCCGGCCAGCAACGAGGCCCTGCTGCGAGCCACCTTGCTGCGCGGCGCGGCGGCCCAGGCGCACCTTGTAGGCCTGAAGAATGCTGCGGCCACGCCGGCCGCCGGTGCCGCCGAGGCCTGGAGGACCATCGGTGCGATGCCGCGGCCCTTCGATGTCCTCGTGCTCGGCATGGGGGACGATGGCCACACGGCTTCGCTCTTTCCCGGTAGTGCCGGACTGGCGGCCGCGCTGGACGAGAGCGCGCCGCCGGGTTGTCTGGAAATGCGCGCACCCACGGCACCGCATGCGCGGTTGAGCCTGAATCTGGCCGCGCTGCTCGATTCACGGCGCATCTGCATCCAGATCCGCGGCGCGCAGAAATGGCAGGTGTACCAGCGCGCGCGCGGCGCCGGGGCTGTGGCTGAGCTGCCGATCCGCGCCATTGTTCGCCAGCCCCGGGTGCCCGTCGATGTGTACTGGTGCGCCGAAGCCGAGGCGGGCGCAGCCCCGTGATCGCGCCGGAGCGTAGCGCCGCGCCGGCCGGCCCTGAACTGGGCTGGCTCAAGTTCCTGCGCGGGGCGAGAGAGAGCCTGCCGACCGCCGAACGGCGCGTCGCGGACCTGGTGCTCGAGCGGCCGCACGAATTGCTGAAGATGTCGCTGGCGGCCGTGGCGCGGCTGGCGCAGGTGAGCGAGCCGACGGTGATCCGCTGCTGCCGCTCCCTCGGTTGCAGCGGCTTCGCTGATTTCAAGCTGCGCATGGCGCAGGGACTGGCCAGTGGCCAGATGTTCGTGCACGCCGATGCCCGCCCCGAGGATTCGGTGGCCGAGATGGCCGCGAAGGTGTTTGGCAAGGCGGCGCGCACGCTGCTGCAGGTGCGCAGCCAGCTCGATCCGGCGCGGCTGGAGAAGGCGATCGCGCTGCTGTGCGCGGCACGGCGCGTCGAGTGCTATGGCCTGGGCAGCTCAGGCATCGTGGCCGCCGACGCGCAGCACAAGCTGTTTCGCTTAGGGTTGCCCTCGGTCGCCTATTCCGACGCGCACGTTCATGGCATGGCGGCCACCATGCTCAGGCCGGGCGATGTGGTCATGGCTTTCTCGGCGAGCGGTCGTACCGTTGACCTGCTCTCGAGTGTCGACCTGGCGCGTGAAGCGGGAGCCGACGTCGTCGGCATCACCGCGCTCGGCTCGCCCCTGGCCGCGCGCTGTACCGTGGCCCTGGAGCTGCTGGTCGATGAAGACACCGATATCTACACGCCGATGACCACCCGGCTGGCGCAGCTCGCCGTGGTGGACGTGCTGGCCGTCGGGGTCGCGCTTCGGCAGGGCCCCGAGCTGCTCACCCGCCTCGAGCGGGCGAAGGAGAGCCTGCGCAGCAAGCGCGTGCGCGGATTCGAGTAACCGCCTCGATTCAGCGCCTGGCCTGCGCCTCATTGGCGCAGAACCACTCATAGGTGCGCTTGAGACCCTCGTCCAGGCTCGTCGTGGCGTGCCAGCCCAGCTCCAGCAGGCGATTCACGTTCAGGAGCTTGCGCGGTGTTCCGTCGGGCTTCGTGCCGTCGAAGACGAGCTCACCCTCGAAGCCGACGACTTTTCCGATCCGTTCCGCGAGCTCGCGAATCGTGACGTCCACGCCAACGCCGACGTTGATCAGACCTGCGCCCGAATAGTTCTGCGTCAGGAACACGACGGCGTCGGCCAGGTCATCGACATAGAGGAACTCGCGCCGCGGCGTGCCGGTGCCCCAGACCACGACGGAGGCCTCACCGGCGCGCTTGGCGTCGTGGAACCTACGGATCAGCGCGGGCAGCACGTGGGAATTTTCCAGCCCGAAGTTGTCTCCCGGACCGTAGAGGTTCGTGGGCATCAGCGAGATTGCATCGAAGCCGTACTGGCGCTGGTAGGCCTGGCACATCTTGATGCCGGCGATCTTCGCGATGGCGTACCACTCGTTGGTCGGCTCGAGCGGGCCGGTGAGCAGGCTCTCCTCGTCCAGCGGCTGCGGCGCGTACTTCGGGTAGATGCAGCTGGAGCCCAGGAAAGTGAGCTTGCGGGCACCGCTCCGGTAGGCGGCGTCGATGACGTTGTTCTGCACGACGAGGTTGTCGCGGATGAAATCGGCCGGGTAGCTGTTGTTGGCGTGGATGCCGCCGACGCGGGCGGCCGCCAGGATCACCACCTCTGGTCGGTGGGCGCCGAACCAGGCCTCGACCTCAGCCTGCCGCGTCAGGTCCAGTTCGCGCCGTTCGGCCAGCAACAGCTGCTCGTAGCCCAGCGCGCGCAGGCGCCGCACCACGGCCGAGCCCACGAGGCCCCCGTGCCCGGCGACGCAGATGCGCGTCTGTCTATTCATGGCGGGAATAGGTCTTGAACCCTTCGCGCGCAATCAGCGCGTCGCGCCGCGCCTGCTCCCGATCGCCCTCGACCATCTCGGCCACCAGGTCCTTGAAGCTGATCAGCGGAGCCCAGCCCAGCCGGGCGCGCGCCTTGCTCGCATCCCCCAGGAGCGTGTCGACTTCGGTCGGGCGGAAATAGCGCGGGTCGATCTTGACGATGACTTTGCCGCTGGCCGCATCGATCCCCTGTTCATCGACCCCCTTGCCACGCCATTCGATGCGCTGGTCCAGCAGCTCGCCGGCTCGCGTCACAAATTCCCGTACTGAATGCTGCTCGCCCGTGGCAATGACGAAATCCTCGGCCGTATCCTGCTGCAGCATCAGCCACTGGGCGCGCACGAAGTCCTTCGCATGGCCCCAGTCGCGCAGCGCATCCAGGTTGCCGAGGTACAGGCATTCCTGCAGCCCCAGGGAAATGCGCGCCAGCGCGCGGGTGATCTTGCGGGTCACGAAGGTCTCGCCCCGTACGGGCGACTCGTGATTGAAAAGGATGCCGTTGCAGGCGTACAGCCCGTAGGCTTCGCGATAATTCACCGTGATCCAGTAGGCGTAGACCTTGGCGGCGCCATAGGGAGAGCGCGGATAAAAGGGCGTGGTCTCGCGTTGCGGTGATTCCTGGACCCGGCCGTACATTTCTGACGTCGCCGCCTGGTAGAAGCGGGTGCGCTTCTCCAGCCCAAGGATCCGGATGGCCTCGAGCAGGCGCAGGGTGCCGAGCGCATCCGAATTGGCCGTGTATTCGGGGGTCTCGAAGGACACGGCGACGTGGCTCTGGGCCGCCAGATTGTAGATCTCGTCGGGCTGGACCTGCTGGACGATGCGAATCAGGTTGGTGGCGTCGGTCAGGTCGCCATAATGCAGGCGCAGGCGCACATGGCGCTCGTGCGGGTCCTGGTACAGGTGATCGATTCGCTCGGTGTTGAAGCTCGAGGCGCGGCGCTTGATGCCATGCACGGTGTAGCCCTTCGCCAGCAGTAATTCGGCCAGATAGGCGCCATCCTGGCCGGTAATGCCGGTAATCAGCGCGGTCTTGCTCATGGCGGATCCTTGGCTGGCAGGTCTCAAGTGCAGAGTTTACGTCGACAAGCCACCCCGGAGACTAATCTAATAGCACTATAGGCAGCCCATGACACTGTCGGTGGAACGCGAAACCATGCAACACGCCCGTCACATCCGCGCTGTAGGCGCGAGCGCTGCGGCCTGGCTGCTGGCGCTCGCGGCATTGGCCGGAGCGCAGGATTCACCCCTGGATGTCCAGGAGGCTGGGTTGCGTACGGCACTGGCGCCGACCGCGGCCGTGATTGCGCGCGACGGTGAAGCCATCAAGGTGGAATTCCCCATCCGGCTGGCCTTCGTCCCGGACGGCATGGAGTTGCTCCCGACCGGCACGCAGATGCTCGACATCCTGGCCCGTTCCCTCCGGGCACATGAACAGACGCAGGTCGTAGTGGCCGTCTATACGGACGCCATCGGCAGCAGCGATTTCAATCACCGGCAGTCCCTGGCGCGCGCTGAGGTCGTGGTGGAGTACCTGCGTGGCAACCATGTCGCGATCGCGCGCCTGATTGCGCGTGGCGTGGGCGAGTCCGAACCCCTGAGTGCCGAGAATACGCCGGCGGGCCGCGATCTTAACCGCCGCCTGCAGCTGATCATCACGCCTTTGTCTTCGTAGCCCCCTTCCGTTAGGCTGGCGCGCTTTCCCAATGGACTCAGAAGCTTACCGCTCATGAAAGTCACGATCTTCGGGTCCGGCTATGTCGGACTGGTCACGGGCGCCTGCCTGGCGGAGGCCGGCAATCATGTGGTGTGCGTCGACATCGACGAGGGCAAAGTCGCCAGGCTCAATGCCGGTGAGGTGCCGATCCACGAGCCCGGTCTCGACGCGCTGATTCGCCGCAATCGCGACGGAGGCAGGCTCGAGTTCACCACCGACGCCGCGCGTGGCGTGGAGCACGGACTGTTCCAGCTGATCGCGGTGGGTACACCGCCGCAGGAGGATGGGTCCGCCGATCTGCGGCACGTGCTGAGCGTGGCACGCGTGATCGGCGCGCGCTTGCAGCGCTACGCGGTGGTGGTGACGAAATCGACGGTGCCGGTCGGCACCGCGGACAAGGTGCGCGAGCAGCTGGCCGCGGCGCTCGCCGAGCGCGGTGCCAGCGTGGAATTCGACGTGGTCTCGAATCCGGAGTTTCTCAAGGAGGGGGCCGCCATCCAGGACTTCCTCAAGCCAGACCGTGTCGTGATCGGCACGGACAGCGCACGCAGCACCGGGCTCATGCACGCCCTGTACGAGCCGTTCACGCGCAATCACGATCGGCTGATCGTGATGGATATCCGCTCGGCCGAGCTGACCAAGTACGCCGCCAACGCCATGCTGGCCACCAAGATCAGTTTCATGAACGAGCTGGCCAATATCGCCGAGCGCGTCGGCGCGGATATCGAGCGGGTGCGCATCGGCATCGGCTCGGATCCACGCATTGGCTACAGCTTCATCTATCCGGGCACCGGCTACGGGGGCTCGTGCTTCCCGAAGGACGTCAAGGCCCTGATCCGCTCGGCGCGGGAAGTGGGTTTCAATGCCGAGATCCTGCATGCCGTCGAGGCGGTCAACGAGCGCCAGAAATCGATCCTGGTGCGCAAGCTCCGCCAGGCCTTCGGCGGATCACTGGCGGGGCGCACGCTGGCGCTGTGGGGCCTGTCCTTCAAGCCGAACACGGACGACATGCGCGAGGCGCCCAGCCGCGTGATCATCGACGGCCTGCTGGCCGCGGGTGCGAGCGTGCGCGCCTATGATCCGATCGCCATGGATGAAGCGCGGCCGCTGTGGGAAGGCAACCCCCGCATCACGCTGTGCGATAACGCCTATGAGGCCGCAACCGGCGCCGATGCGCTGCTCATCGTCACGGAATGGCAGGAATTTCGCAGCCCGGACTTCGAGCGCCTGAAGCAGGTCATGGCCGCCGCGCGCATTTTTGATGGGCGCAATCTCTATGACCCGGCCCTGCTGGCGCGCCTGGGTTTCGAGTATGCCGGCGTGGGGCGCGGCCGGCCCGTGATCGCGGACTAACCCAGCGATGAATGCCACCCTGCCGCTCGTTCCCGTGGTCCTCTCAGGTGGCGCGGGTGCGCGCCTGTGGCCGCTGTCGCGCGAGCTGTATCCCAAGCAGTTGCTGCCATTGATCGGCGCTCAGACGATGCTGCAGGAGACGGTGCAGCGGCTCAGCGGCCTTGAGATCACCTCGCCCATCGTCGTGTGCAACGAGGCGCACCGCTTCCTGGTCGCCGAGCAGCTGCGCGTCATCGGCGCGCCGGCGCAGGCGATTGTGCTCGAACCGGTGGGACGGAACACGGCGCCCG
>JANXYA010000041.1 GCA_025350345.1 Gammaproteobacteria bacterium | reverse complement strand
TCGATGGATCAGACAGTTCCCCGGGCGCTCTCATAGCGCTTGCCCAACAGGTAAGCGATCGGGAACCAGATCGCCGAGACGATGGCCCCGAAGATCGCCAGCCCCGCCACCCCGAAGGGCAGTATGGCGTGGCTCACCCAGGAGGAACTGAGATCTCCGAAGCGGTAGACCACCGTGTCGATGACGTTCTTCGCCTTGTACCGGCTCTCCTGGTCCACCACGGTGAAGAGCATTTCGCGCGTCGGCTTGGCCACCGCGTATTCGGCCACCCGCCGCACAATCTGGATACCGCCGAGCACCAGCAGCACCGGCGAGAACAGCACGGCCAGGAAGGCGATGACCATGATCACCGGGTTCACCAGCAGGCCGGTGCCGACGCCGAAGCGGCGGATCAGCCGGCCGGTGCCGAACAGCTGCAACACCACGGCCAGGCTGTTGACGGCCAGCTCGATGCTCGCGTAGGCACGCGTGCGCTCATCGGCACTCGCGAAGGCCCTGGTGATCAGGTCGCCGAGCTGGAAGTAGACGATGGTCGACACCCAGGTCATCAGCAGCAGGAACAGCGCCAGCAGCAGCAGGTACGGGGAGCGGAGCAGCAGCCTGAAGCCGTCGAACAGACCGCCCGAGAGCTTCCGGTCCAGCGTGGTCCGCTGCACTTCCGCGCCCGCGGCTGCGAGCCTGGCCTTCTCCGCCGCCAGCATGCGCACCAGCACCGCGGTCACGATGAAGCCGGCGGCAGCGATGAGCATCAGGCCATTGTTGCCGACGCTCTTGCCCAGCAACGTGGCGATCAGCGGGCCGACGATGCCGCCGATCGTGCCCCCGGCCGCGACGAATCCGAACAGCCGCTTCGCCTGGGTGCGCGAAAAGATGTCCGCCATGAAGCTCCAGAACACCGAGATGATCAGGATGTTGAAAGTACTGACCCAGACATAGAACCCGGCGGAGACCCAGTGCAGCTGCCCGGGGTCGGCCACGCCGCGGAATAGCGCGAAGAACAGCAGGACCGAGGCGGCGATGAAGCCGTACACCCAGGGCAGGAAGGTCGCCAGGCGGATGCGCGAGGCCAGTCCGGAGTACAGCGGCGCGAATACCAGGCTCGCCAGGAAGGTCGCGGTGAACAGCTCCTGCAGGTGCTTGACCCCGTAGACCGTTCCCATCGCATCCCGCACTGGCTTGACCACTGAGTAGCTGCCGAAGAGGAAGAAGAAGTACAGCATGCTTAAGGTCACGGCCTTGAGCTCGAAATCCTCGATGACGGCCATGGACTTGAACACGCGGGCGAACACGGACGGGTTGGATGGGCTCATTGGGTTTCCCAGCTATGGCTCTGCGTCGAGACCTTCACGCCAATGCAACCAGCATGGATCTCAGGGCCTTGCCCATGGCCGTGGCATATTTGTCCATGTCCCGGACATGGAAAATATGCCGATCGGTGGACCCTTTGCCTTTGGCCTCCTGCCATGCAGTGATCCCGTTGTCGTCGCAACGGACCTCGATCGGTAGGAACTCATACACGGGGCTGTCCCCGGCCGCCTCCAGGGAAACGATTTCTCCCTCGACAGTAATCGTTTTCCCGGCCGCGTGAAGGAAGGATGCGGTGCTGTACATCCCGCGCATCTCACCATAGTACCGTTGCGCCGCATCCTTGTTCCGCGGGTCGAGCAAATAGTTCAGCCAGTTGACCCCCGACTCCTTGCTTAATACGTAGCCGAAGTAGGCCTGCGCACGAGTGGATAGATAGGACAGCACATCCTTCTGCTGGAAGTTCCAGCAAGTGCCGTATTCCCCCGGAATCGCGGTATTCGAAAACGTATTGAAGCAGGGCAGCCAGTAGATCGGGCATGGCAGCTCGAACAGGCTGGCGTACGCGCCGCGATTGAGGTGGACATTCCACTCGACTTCATCGCCTATTTTTTGCAGCGCCGGGTCCTGGCTGCCGCAGCCTGCATTCACATAGATTCCTGCGCACTTGGCCGTAAACAGCCGCGGCTCCTTCTTTCCTGCGATGGCGACATCCTGGCAGGACCCCACGACCGTAATCGCCACGGGTTGGGAGGATCGCCTGAGGATGTCGATGAGCATGCTGACGCCATTCAAATCCTTCGGGACGTTGTCCTCGCGGACCTTCTCGCCAACGTTGGATGGCCAGATCGTCCCCGTGGTGACCGGCACTGCTCTGCCGGTGAGATAGTTGAGCTGCGCGACCGCCGCGACATCCGGGCTGCAGGCGCCCTTGTAAATTGAGGGCAGGTTCTCCGGGTTGTCCGTGAGTATCCCCAGCAGATCAAGGTCGCCCCGGCAAGACATGGCGTAGGCGGTCGCCAGGTCCCAGTGATCATCCGGGTCGTCGTGAGGGCGGAACAGATCCGTGGTATGCACCAGCGGCCGCGGAGCCTTGAGTGCCGGATGGCGACCTCCGGCGGCAATCGGAGTCGGCTGCCTCGCCTCATCGGCGGGTGCTCTACGGCTGAATAGCAAGGGCAGCATAGACAGTGCCGCGGTACTGTGAAGGGCGCGGCGACGGGTCCAAGTGCTCATGGCGTTACCCCGGATTCTTGTTGCAAGGACCTCACCAAGGGCAAGTGTAATGCGATCTCATGGATCGCTCGATTATTCAGCTGCCTCGGTCGCGCGCATGCTCCGCCCGTGGGCGGGCGAGACGTCGGGCAACGGGCCGCGGCCGCAAAACGGTCGGCAGGCCTGGGCGCGGGAATGGCGGAATTTGCCGACTTGTTGGAAAGCGACGTGATTTGGGTATCTCGCTTTCTGCCTGTGGCCGATGCCCTATACACCCCAGGACGGACTGGCAGCCAGTCCGGGCTAGTGGACACCAGAGGCCCATGCCCGGAGCGACGATCTGCGCGCAGAGTGCCTTGATTCAGGGGTCAGGAAGAATTTTCCGGACCCTGGCAAACACCATTGGACGCTGCTGGACAGTGAGAATTTGGTGGAGCGGAAGGGGATC
>JANXYA010000019.1 GCA_025350345.1 Gammaproteobacteria bacterium | reverse complement strand
GATCCCGAAGTGCTCGAATTTCGCTACCCGGTGCTGGTCGAGGAGCACTCGATCCGCTACGGCACGGGCGGTGTGGGACGCTGGAATGGCGGTCCGGGCGCGCTGCGCCGGATCCGCTTCCTCGAGGCGATGCAGGCCTCGATACTCTCGGGGCACCGGCGCGTACCGCCCTACGGCATGGCGGGCGGCGCGCCGGGTGCAGTCGGCCGCAACTGGGTGGAGCGCAGCGACGGGACCGTCACGCCGCTTGGCGGAGCGGCGACCACGCACTGTGATGCCGGAGATGTGTTCGTGATTCAGACGCCTTCGGCGGGAGGCTATGGGGCGGCAGAGCCATGAAGCTACTCGTACTTCAGCACGCGGTGAGCGAACACCCCGGATCACTGCGCCAGGAGCTGCGATCCGATGGCATTGCCTGGGACACCATCCAGCTCGACGAGGGTGGCCGGATCCCGCCGCTGGAGGACTACGACATGCTGTGGGTCATGGGCGGACCGATGGATGTCTGGGACGTCGAGGAATATCCCTGGCTCATCGAGGAGAAGCGTGCGATCCGGCGCTTCGTGCGCGAACTGGAGCGGCCGTTTCTGGGCGTGTGCCTGGGTCATCAGCTGCTGGCAAACGCGCTCGGTGGGACCTGCGGACCGCAGCGGCCGGCGGAGATCGGCGTGCTCCCCGTGACGCTGTCCGCAGCCGGTCGGACGGATCCGCTGTTCGATGGGATGGCCGGCACCCTCACGGCGCTCCAGTGGCACGGCGTGCGCGTCACAGAGCCTCCCGAAGGCGCAGTGGTCCTGGCCGGCTCGCCGGTCTGTCGCTGCCAGGCCATGCGTGTCGGACGCTGGGCCTACTCCCTGCAGTACCACATCGAGGTGGAACCCCAGACGGTGAACAGCTGGGCGAGCATTCCCGGCTATGCGCAATCCCTCGAGCAGCTGTTCGGTCCGGGCGCCGCGCCGCGCCTCGAGGCCGACGCGGAGGGCGCGATGGGTGAATTCGCGCGAAGCGCTGCGCGCCTGTATCGCAACTTCATGGGCATTGCGCGACACCATGCGCGCTTTTCCGGGTCGCCAGCCAGGAGCCGAGCAAAATGAGCACGAAGGCCATCATCCCGCCCAGGCCCAGCCGCTCGTGCAGCACGAGCACGCCCAGGAGCGTGGCGACGGCCGGATTGACGTAGGTGATGATGGTCGCGCGCGATGCGCCGGCCTGCCGAATCAGGTAGACCATCAGCAGCATCGCCAGCGCCGAGCACACCACGCCGAGCACCGCAATCGAGGCGAGCGCCAGGGGCGTAGGCAGCCGGTGCGGCCAGGTCAGCAGCGCGGCCGGCAGGAGCATGAGGCTGGCCACGCTCTGGCTGGCCGCCACCGCACCGACGGAATCCATGTCGGCCAGATGCCGTAGCAGGATCAGGGGGCCCGCGGCGTAGCCGATCGTGGCGAGGACCATGCAACCCACGCCGATCCAGCCCCACAGGCCGGAAATCGGGCCAAGACCGACCAGCGCCACCACACCGACCAGCCCCAGCGCCAGCCCCGCGGCCCGCCACCGACCCACCCGTTCATGGACGCCAAAAAAACGCGAGATCAGCACGACCGTCAGCGGCACCATCGCGATCAGGATGGCGGTCACGGACGAGCCGATCCACTGCTCGCCCAGCGAGATGGCTGAGAAGGGAATGACAAACTCGACCAGCGCAAAGGCACAGATCGGCGCCAGGTGAGTGCCAAGGGAGCGCAGCGCCCCGCGCTGACCTGCAATCGGCAGCAGGATCACTGCGGCCAGCAGCAGGCGCGACCAGGCGACCACGAAGGGCGACATTTCGTGGACCGCCAGCTTGATGAAGAAATACGGGAGACCCCAGATCACCCCAAGTGCCGCAAATGCAATCCAGGCGCGTCCACTCATCAGTCATACCTCTGCAATCCCCGGTCGGCGCATCGCCCCGAGGAACACCATCATATCCAAAGGTGTATGCTTCACCCCAGACAGAGGGGTTCCGCATGAAAACCCGCGCTGCGCTGGCGCTGGCCGCCGGCAAGCCACTCGAAATCGTCACCGTCGATCTCGCAGGCCCGCAGGCCGGCGAAGTGCTGGTCGAGATCAAGGCCTCGGGGGTGTGCCACACGGACGAGTTCACGCGCTCCGGGGCGGATCCGGAAGGCCTGTTCCCCGTGATCTTCGGTCACGAGGGCGCCGGCATCGTCGTGGAGGTGGGATCGGGGGTGACGTCGCTGAAGAAGGGCGATCACGTGATTCCGCTCTATACCCCCGAATGCCGGCAGTGCAAGAGCTGCACCTCGCGCAAGACCAACCTCTGCACGGCCATCCGCAGCACCCAGGGGCAGGGTGTCATGCCGGACGGCACCAGCCGCTTCTCGATCGACGGCCAGAAGATCCACCACTACATGGGCTGTTCGACTTTCTCCAATTTCACCGTGTTGCCCGAGATCGCGGTGGCAAGGATCCGCGAAGACGCGCCCTTCGACAAGGTCTGCTACATCGGCTGCGGGGTGACCACGGGCATCGGCGCGGTGATCAATACGGCCAGGGTCGAGCCGGGTGCGAACGTGGTGGTGTTCGGACTCGGCGGCATCGGGCTGAACGTGATCCAGGGCGCGCGCATGGCGGGCGCCAACATGATCATCGGGGTCGACATCAATCCGAAACGCAAGCTCCTCGCCGAGAAATTCGGCATGACGCACTTCGTGAACCCCAGGGAAGTCCAGGGCGAGCTGGTGCCCTTCCTCGTCAACCTCACGGGCGGCGGCGCGGACTACAGCTTCGAGTGCGTCGGCAACGTCGATCTGATGCGCCAGGCGCTCGAGTGCTGCCACCGCGGCTGGGGCGTGTCGGTCATCATCGGTGTCGCGGGGGCCGGCCAGGAAATCAAGACGCGGCCGTTCCAGCTGGTGACGGGACGCGTCTGGAAGGGTACCGCCTTCGGCGGCGCACGCGGCCGCACCGACGTGCCCCGCATCGTCGATTGGTACATGGACGGCAAGATCAGCATCGACCCGCTGATCACGCACCAGATGCCGCTCGAGCGCATCAACCAGGCCTTCGATCTGATGCACGCGGGCGAATCAATCCGCAGCGTCGTTACATTTTCATAGAGGGAAACACCATGCCAGCCATTTCCATCCACCCGTCCGTCGACAAGGGCGTGCGCAAGGGCAGCGCGAACTTCAGCGGCGGCACCTTGTGCTGTCACTGCGCCCAGTCACCCGTGACGGTGCAGATCACCGGCAACGTGGCTCACAACCATGCCTGTGGCTGCACCAAGTGCTGGAAGCCGAAAGGGGCGATGTTCTCGGTGGTCGCCGTCGTGCCGCGCGACAAGCTGAAGGTCACCTCCGGTGCGCAGTTCCTGAAGATCATCGATGCCTCTGCCACGATCCAGCGCCACGCCTGCACGCGCTGCGGGGTGCACATGTACGGCCGCATCGAAAACAAGACCCATCCGTTCTATGGGCTGGACTTCGTGCACGTCGAGCTGTCGAAGGAACAGGGCTGGGCGGCTCCGGAATTTGCGGCCTTCGTGTCCTCGAGCATCGAAGCGGGAGCAGCCAAGCCGGAGCAGATGGCCGCCGTGCGCGCCCGGCTCAAGGAGCTGGGGCTGGAGCCCTATGACTGCCTCTCCCCGGTGCTGATGGATGCGATCGCCACGCATATTGCCAAGGCCAAGGGAACGCTGGCCGCCCAGGGCGGCGCACCATGAGCGACACCAAATGGACCATCCAGGGCCGTGAGTTCGCGAATTGCAACTGTTCATACGGCTGTCCCTGCCAGTTCAATGCGCTGCCTACCCACGGCAACTGCTGGGCGGTCGTCGGCGTCGAGATTGACAAGGGACACCACGGCGATACCAGGCTTGACGGCCTGCGGCTGGCCGGCATCTTCAAATACCCCGGGCCAATTCACATGGGGAACGGTGAGGCGCTACCGATCGTGGACAAGCGCGCCAACGAAGCGCAGCGCAATTCGATCCTGCGCATCATGAGTGGCCAGGACACCAAGCCCGGCGCCACGATGTTCCAGGTCTTCGCCTCGATGCTCTCGAAGGTCTACGACCCGGTGTTCGCCGACATCGATTTTGCCGTGGACATCGACAAGCGTCGCGCGCACCTGAAGGTTGCCGGTTACATCGATCAGCGCGGCGAACCGATCCTCAACCCGGTCACCGGGGCCGAGCACCGGATCCGCATCGAGCCGGTCGGTGGGTTCGAGTTCAAGAAGGCCGAGATCGGCCGCGGCTGGACCAAGACCGAAGGGCCCATCAGTTACGAGCTGGCCGATACCTACGGCCAATTCGCGCACCTGCACCTGTGCCAGGACGGCATCGTTAACTGACCGGCCCGGAGGCCGCTGCCCGGCGGCGGCCTCCGTATAAGTGCGCATACCATTTCGGCGCGATTCGCCGTTTCATGCTCAGGTGGCGGGAGGCCCCACCACAGACCAGGCAGGAGCGCGCCATGAGCAACGGGATGCAAGAGAGGTTCACCCTGACCTCCCTGCGGACGTCCTACGGTTGCGTGGACTGGTATCCGTATGATCGGCAATCGCCTGGCAATCCCCCCGCTGGTGCCTCCCGCCCTGAATCATTGGCCCGGAACTCTACTGGCGCTGCCCTCCGGCCAGCCGGCCCTGTACGCAGCTTGCCGGCACTGCCGGCAGGCAAGGACCAAGGGGTGCTCCGGCTATGAGCGATGCCAGACACCTGTGGGCCCTGGTCCTCGCCGCCGGGGAAAGCACCCGGCTGCGCGACCTGACCCTCCGCGCCGACAATGGTCCCGTGCCCAAGCAGTACTGCTCCCTGCGGGGCGGGCCATCGTTGCTGGAGGAAACGCTGCGCCGGGCGGCGAACGTGGTCGAAGCCGGGCACATCATGGTGATCGTGGCGGCACAGCATCGCCGCTGGTGGATGTCAGCGCCCGCGAGCCTGCCGGCCGCCAGGATCGTCGTTCAACCACTCAATCGCGGTACGGCCAATGGCATCCTGCTGCAGCTGCTGCACCTTGCGCGCATCGATCCGCAGGCCCAGCTCGTGCTGCTGCCATCCGATCACTACGTGGCCGACGAGCCGATCCTGGCCCAGGCGATCCGCACGGCGGTGTCGAGGCTCCCCATCGCACCGGACGAGATCGTTCTGTTGGGCATGCAGCCCACTTTTCCCGATCCAGACCTGGGGTACATCACTGCGGGTGCCAGCGACGGGTACGGCACCTGCGCGATCGCCGCATTCGTGGAGAAACCCAGCGCCGAGCGGGCACAACAGCTGATCGCGACCGGCGCCCTGTGGAGTGCGTTCATCATCACCGCCCGCTGCAGGACGCTGCTGGATCTGTACGAGCGCCGCTTCCCCCACATCGTGCAGGCCATGCGCCTGGCGCTCGGCGACGAGACGGATCCGGCGACGCACATGGCCGCCTTGTACGAACAACTCCCCGCTCTCGATTTTTCCAGGGACCTGCTGGCATGGGCCGATCCGCACCACTTCCGCATTCTCCCGGTCCAGGGTTGCGGATGGAGCGACCTTGGAACACCGGAGCGCGTCGGCCAGACGCTGTCCCGCTGCCCCGGGAGCCACGCGCGAGAGCAGAGAGCCGCGGGCGAGGAGGCCCCGGCCAATCTGGCCAGCCTGTATCATCTGGCCTCGCCAGCACACCGGTCCGGCGCCCCGTCCTGGGAACTGCATTAGTGGAGCGGGACCATGAATTCAACCGCTGATCAGCTCCTCTCCCAACTGAAAAAAGTAGTGGAGGACCTGGAGGGTCTGGCCACCACGGCGACGAGCGCAGGCGTGGAACAGGGTGCTGCCGTGACCGATCGGCTCAAGGAAGCGCTGGCGGGTGCGCGCAATCGCATCCATGACCTGGAGCACAACCTGCAGCGCGGCGCCAGGGCGACCGACAGCTACGTGCACGAGAATGCCTGGACATCCATCGCGATCGCCGCCGCCATCGCC
>JANXYA010000376.1 GCA_025350345.1 Gammaproteobacteria bacterium | reverse complement strand
CGCCGCCGCCAGCCGCCGCTGCGCCGCGGCGGGCTCGGTGATGCGGGTGCTGCCGAATACGACGACGGTATGGCGAATGCCGGCCGCTTCCAGCAGCAGCTCGGGCTTGAGGTAATCGAGCTGCAGGCGCTGGCTGCGCGTATCGTCCCGCTGCAGGAAGGCGGGATCGGCATCACCGGGGATATAGCTCGGGCTGCCCAGGATGGCAGCCAGGCGCTGCGGTGCCTGCGGATCGTCCTCGGCGGATTTCGCCGTTTGCCAGGGCAGCGGCGTGCGCCGCGGTGTTTTCATCATTCGTAACGCAGCGCGTCGCTGGGGCTAGGACCTTAGGGCCGGGATCGCGGCGCCCACGGTACCGGCTCCGCTGCCCACCGTCTAGCCCGGCAGGGTGGCATCCAGCAGCCCTTTTTCCGCCAGCCAGTCGCGATTGAACAGGCGCGAGAGGTACTTCGAACCCGTATCACACAGCACGGTGACGATGACATGGCCAGGACCGAGCTGGCGCGCGACGCGAATCGCGGCGGCCACGTTGATGCCGCTGGTGCTGCCGAGGAACAGGCCCTCCTCGCGCAGCAGCCGGTACACACAGGCGACGGTCTCAGGATCCTCGATGTGCACGGCGTCATCCACCGGCGCGCCCTGCATGTTGGCCGTCACCCGCCCGATGCCGATGCCCTCGGTAACCGAGCCGCTCCCCGTGGCCTTGAGCACACCGCCGCGGATGTATTCATACAGGGCGCTGCCGGGAGGATCGGCGAGCACCGTGCGCACCCGCGCGCTCCGCGATTTCAGATACTCCGAAACCCCGCCCAGCGTGCCGCCGGTGCCGCTGGCAGCCACGAAGGCGTCGATGCGTCCGCCGGTCTGTTCCCAGATCTCCGGTCCGGTGGTCTCGACGTGCGTGCGGCGATTGGCGGTGTTGTCGAACTGATTGGCCCAGATCGCATTCGGCAGCTCCCCGGCCATGCGCCCGGCGACTTTCTGGTAGTGGTTCGGGTCGCTGTAGGGCACGGCCCTGACACGGTGCACGGCGGCGCCCAGCGCGGCGATCAGCTCGTACTTCTCCGGCGACTGGTTGTCCGGCATGACGATGACGCACTTGTAGCCGCGCGCATTGCAGACGTGGGCGAGGCCGATGCCGGTGTTGCCGGCCGTGCCTTCCACCACGGTGCCGCCCGGCCGCAGCGCACCGCGCCGCTCGGCATCGATGACGATGGCGCGCGCGGCGCGGTCCTTGACCGAGCCGCCCGGATTCATGAATTCAGCCTTGCCGAGGATTTCGCAGCCCGTGGCGCTGCTCGGGCCGCGCAGCCGGATCAGGGGCGTATGTCCAATGGCGTCCAGGAAATCAATCGCTGTTCTCATGTACCACCCGTTGCGCCTGGCGCCCACTGCGCCGCAAACTGTGCCACATCGCCGACGATCAGCAACGACGGTGCGCCTATACCCACCGCCGCGGCCCGCGCGGCGATATCCTCCAGCCGGCCCGCGAGCAGGCGCTGATCGGGGAGCGTAGCGCGTTCGACCAGCGCCACGTGGCGATCGGGCGGTGCACCGTGCTGCACCAGGCGCGCCACGATCTGCGGCAATTGCGAGGCGCCCATGTAGAACACCACCGTCTGGAGCGGCGCGGCCAATGCCCGCCAGTCCAGTGCGGCCGCGGCCTCGCCCATGGCGGTGACGAAACACACGGACTGCGCCACGCCGCGATGCGTCAGCGGAATGCCCACGGCGGCGGCCGCGCCCAGCGCCGCGGTCACGCCGGGAACCACCAGCACGGCGATGCCCGCCTGGCTCAGCGCGCTGAGTTCCTCGCCACCGCGCGCGAACACCAGCGGATCGCCGCCCTTGAGCCGCACGACGCGCCGGCCGCGCCGCGCATGCTCGATCAGCAGTTCGTGGATCCGGGCCTGGGTGGTGCGATGGCGGCCCGGCTCCTTGCCCACGAACACCCGTTCGACGTCGCGCCGGAGCCGCGCAAGCACCGCCTGCGGCACCAGCCGGTCGTAGAAAA
>JANXYA010000398.1 GCA_025350345.1 Gammaproteobacteria bacterium | reverse complement strand
GAAGCGGTGACCGAGGGAATGCGGCGGCCACCCACGACGGCGTGCCAGGACACGAGGTGTTGGCGAACTCGCTCTCGACCAGGACGTCGCGCTCGCTGCAGCTCATCGCGCGACTGGTGCGCTCTCGAATCGTCGCGTTCGCGGATGCCCGTCGTGGGTGGCCGCCGCATTCCCTCGGCCAGGGCTGCGCCCTGTCTCGGCGCGGCCATGACGTTGGTGGGTTTGGCTCGGGCAGGGCTGCGATCGAGGTCTGCTATGGGTCAGGGAACGAAGGCGCTACGCGCCAGCCTGCGGCACCCGTGGGAAGCGTAGCGCGATGGCCTGAACGGCAGCGGATGGCGCGCCGGTGAGGCGGTAACGGGATGGGAAGTGCCGGGCCTTGAGGATCAGGGGGTTAGCAACCTCCAACCTCAAGGACCAGGAGCACCCCAATGAGCACGACTACAGCAACTGCCAAGCCCATTAGCCCGCTGCGCCGCCGCATGATCGAGGACATGACGGTCCGCGGTTTTGCCGAGAAGGTGCAGAACGACTACATCCGTCACGTTAAGAACTTCACAATCTTCCTCGGCCGCGCGCCGGACACGGCCACGCCGGAGGATTTGCGCGGCTTCCAGCTGCACCAGCGCGAGCAGGGCGTGCAGCCGCCGACCATGAACGGCGCGGTCTCGGCGCTGCGATTCTTCCTCGTGACGACCTGCGACCAGCCGGAGATGGCCCGCCATCTGAGGATCGTGAAGCAGCCGCAGAAGCTGCCCGTCGTACTGACGATGGAGGAGGTGGCCCGCCTGCTGGAGGCAGCACCGGGGCCGAAGTACAAGGCAGCCCTCGCCGTTGCCTACGGTGCCGGACTGCGCGTCTCCGAGGTCGCCAACCTCAAGGTGTCGGACATCGATAGCAAGCGCATGGTGCTCCGGGTCGAGCAGGGCAAGGGGAGGAAGGACCGTAACGGCATGCTGTCGCCGCGGCTCCTGGAGGTGCTGCAGGAGTGGTGGCTCATTGGCCAGCCGACGACGTGGCTGTTTCCGGGCCGCGATCCGCTGCTGCCGATCACGACACGCCAGCTCTACCGGGTGGTTTGCGACACGGCGGCGGCGGTCGGGATCGAGAAGCGCGTGTCACCGCACACGCTCAGGCACTCGTTCGCGACGCATCTTCTGGAACAGGGCACGGACATTCGCGTGATTCAAGTGGCCCTCGGACATTCCAAGCTCGATACGACGGCGCGCTATGCGCACGTCGCCAGCAAGGTCTTGCGTGACGTCGTGAGCCCGCTCGACCAGCTGACGCCGCTGGTGGCCAGGAAGGTCGCGCCGAAGAAGTAGCCGCTCGTGTCCCGGCCAGCTCTGGAGGTCGCGGATATCTTCCGCGATCACGGACCCACTTGGCTTGCCGCCAACGCGGGTCGCGTGAGCCACGCGCAGATCAAGGTGATGAGCGCGATCGAGGGCTGCCGAACGGCGGCCCTCGGTGGCCATGTCGCGCGCTGCGAGAAGTGCCAGCACACGGCCATTGCATTCAACTCCTGCCGCAATAGACACTGCCCCAAGTGCCAGGGGACACAGGCGCGCGAGTGGCTGGAAGCACGGCAGGCTGAGCTGCTCGAAGTGCCCTATTTCCACGTGGTGTTCACGCTGCCGCCGCGCATCGGCGCCATCGCCTACCAGAACAAGGCCGTGATCTACGACCTGCTGTTCAAGGCGTCGTCGGAGACGCTGCTGACGATCGCGGCCGATCCCAAGCGGCTCGGCGTGAAGATCGGCTTCACGTCGGTGCTGCACACCTGGGGCAGCGCAATGGCGCACCATCCGCACGTGCACATGATCGTGCCGGGCGGCGGGATATCGTCCGACGGTACACGCTGGATCAGCAGCTCGGAGGACTACCTGTTGCCGGCGCCGGTGCTGTCACGGATGTTCCGTGGCAAGATGCTGGCGATGCTGAAGGCGGCGCACGCCGTCGGCCGCCTGCAGTTCTTCGGCGATCACGCAGGGCTTGCCGACAAGGCCGCGTTCAAGTCCTGGCTGGAGCCGCTCTACGACACCCGGTGGCATGTCTAC
>JANXYA010000264.1 GCA_025350345.1 Gammaproteobacteria bacterium | reverse complement strand
TCTTGACGGTAACGCAGATGCGCTGCTGCGGTGCCGAATCGAGCCAGTTGATCGCACCGGTGCGCAGCGCCGTGGCGCTGAGGCCTGGGCGCTCGCGTGCGGGAACGACGATCAGTGCGTTGCGAGCGAGATCCTTGCGGGCGACGTACCAGGGATCACCGTTCCCGCCGCTCACGCCGCCGATCTCCAGTCCGCCGCGCTGCCCCAGCGTGTAGAAGGGCAGGCCCCGGTGAGTCCCGAGTCGCTGGCCCGAGGCGGATTCGATCGGACCTGGGGTCGGTGCGATGTAGCGCGCCAGAAAGTCTGCGAACGGGCGTTCACCGATGAAGCAGATCCCGGTGCTGTCGGGCTTCTCGAACACCGGCAGGCCGGCGCGACGGGCCCGCTCGCGCACTTCCGTTTTCTCCAGCTCCCCGAGCGGGAAGCGCACCTGCGCAAACTGCAGGCGCGTCACCGCGCACAGAAAGTAGGACTGGTCCTTGGACGAGTCGCGTGCCCGCAGCAGTTCGGGCCCGGATTGCCCCTGACGGAGCCTGGCGTAATGGCCGGTTGCAAACACCGTCGCGCCGAGGCGCCGCGCGTAATGCTGGCAGAGGCCGAACTTGATCTCTCGATTGCACAGCACGTCCGGATTGGGCGTGCGGCCGCGGCGGTATTCGCTCAGGAACTCCGCAAACACCTGGCGGCGGTAGTCCTCGGCAAAGCTGACCCGGTGCAGGACAATGCCCAGCTCACGGGCCGTGGCGCGCGCGTCCTGGTAGTCCTGCGCGGCGGTACAGTAGCTGTCCTCATCCTCCCAATTGGCCATGAACAGGCCGTGCACCTCATGGCCGGATTCGAGCAGCAGCAGCGCGGCGACGGCGGAATCGACGCCGCCCGACATCCCGATCACCACCCGCGCCTGCTTCACTGCACTCATGGCAGCGATTGTAGGCGCCGATGCTACATGCGTGCCACGCGCCGGTGTTGCAGGTCGTTGCTGGCCTGCCAGGCGAGGTCGAATTCCTGCAGGTACTGGCGGGCGACGGGCGGGCTGTTCGCAGCGGCGATCCCGTCCCATTGGTCCGAGCGCATTCGATAGACGATGGCCCGGTCGTCGGCAATGCAATAGGAGGCCGTGAGGTGATGGAATTGCGGCACCAGGATGCGCAGCTCCAGGTAGCTGGACAGGCGCCGTGCCATCGACATGAAACGGCTCCCCGAGCCCGTGTGCCGCGTGTGGTCGCGCAGCAGCACGCGCACCTTGGCGAAGCTGTGGCTGAGCACGAAACGCTTGATCACTTCGATGACCGGAGGATGATCGTAGACCGCGGGCTCAAGGTCGGGTGTGAAGATGGAGACCAGTCTCTGGCCGGAGGCGATCGCCGCGGCGGTGCTCTGTCGCACCTCGGCCAGCTCGGTCAGGACCTGCAACTCATCGGCGGCCGGCATCGGCAGGGGCAGGACGACTGGGTGCAGGGCGCGCTCCGCGGCGGCCAGGCTTGCGAGCCAGGTTTCTGTGGTTGTACTGTGATTGCCGGACTTGGCCACACCGTTTGCCTTAAGTCACACCGGATCGGCCCTGGCATGGTAGGCAGCGGGCGCACAGTTTCGAGCCGACCGGATCACGCTCCCGGTGCGCGGCAATGTGACCGGCCGCTCAGAATGGCGCGAACCGACCCGCAGCAGGCGCCGGGGGCGGGTCGCGCAGCCTCTCTTATATAAGGTGCGGGAAAGATAAGGAGGCGCGGAAAAGGTCTTCAGGGCGCTGGCGGCAGCTCCAGCGCGAGCTCGGCCGCCAGGCCGATGTAGTCGGCCGGGCGCAGTGCCGCCAGGCGGTTGCGCTCAGGTGGCGCGAGCGGCAGTGCCGCCACGAACGTGCGCAGAGCCGCGGCGTCGACCTGCTGGCCTCGCGTGAACTCCTTGAGCAGTTCGTAGCCATTGGGAACGCCGTGCGCGCGCAATACCGTCTGGATCGCCTCGGCGAGCACTTCCCATGAGTGGCCGAGCTCATGCGCCATGCGTTCCGCGTCCGCATCGAGCCGCGCCAGGCCCTTGAGCAATGAGCGCCAGGCAATGAAGCTGTGCGCCAGTGCGACGCCCACATTGCGCAGCACCGTCGAATCGCTGAGGTCCCGTTGCCAGCGCGAGATGGGCAACTTCTCGGCGAAATGGCGCAGCAGGGCGTTGGCCACGCCCAGGTTCCCCTCGGCATTCTCGAAATCGATCGGATTGATCTTGTGCGGCATCGTCGAGGAGCCGACCTCGCCGGCCACGGCGCGCTGGCGCAGGTAGCCCAGCGAGATGTAGCCCCAGGTGTCGCGGCACAGATCGATCAGGATCACATTGGCTGCGGCACAGGCATCGGCGTATTCACCAATCCAGTCGTGCGGCTCGATCTGGGTGGTGTAGGCATTGCATTCCAGGCCCTGTGCACTCACGAACTGCGCGCTGATGGCGCGCCAGTCGGCGCCGGGCAGGGCGTAGTGCTGCGCGTTGAAATTGCCGACCGCACCGTTCCACTTGCCGAAAATCTTCACCGCCTGCAGCCGCGCCAGCGCCCTGCCCAGGCGCGCGGCCACGTTGGCGTATTCCTTGCCGAGCGTGGTCGGGCTGGCACTCTGCCCGTGGGTGCGCGCCAGCATCGGCACTCGCGCGTGCTGCAGGGCGAAGGCGCGCAGCGCGGCGGCGATCTGTTTCAGTTCCGGCAGCAGCACCTCCGCGCGGGCCCGCTGCAGCAGGCGCGCGTAGCTGAGATTATTGAGGTCCTCGGAGGTGCAGCCGAAGTGCACGAGTTCCAGCGTGGCCGCGCTGGCGCCGGCCGTGGCCAGTTCATGGCGCACGTAATACTCGACCGCCTTGACGTCATGGTTGATGCGCGCCTCGATCTCCTTGACGGCCAGGGCCGCGTCGGGACCGGGATCGCGGGCCAGGGCCTCGGCGCGCGCACGCACCGGGGCGCGGAGCGCCGCGCCAGGGAGCTGTGGCTGCGAGCGTGACAGTTCCAGGAGCCATGCGGCCTCGACGCGGATCCGTTCCTGGATCAGCCCGGCTTCGGCGAACAATGCGCGCAAGGGCTCGGCGGCGGCCGCGTAGCGGCCATCAAGCGGGGAAATGGCCAGCAGGCGGGTTTGATCCATGCAGTGGGCAACGCGCGAGGTTAGAATCGCAATTGTAGCGCAAGCGCCGGCCTTCGGAGCGCCTGCCGGGAGTCAAGTGGGATGAAGCCGAGTGAATTCCGGATCGAGCGTGACAGCATGGGTGAGCTCAAGGTGCCCTCCGACGCCCTCTGGGGAGCGCAGACCCAGCGGGCGGTGAACAACTTCCCGATCAGTGGCCGGCGCCTGCCGCGCTCGTTCATTCGCGCCGTGGCACTGATCAAGCAGGCCGCGGCGACGGCCAATACCAGCCTCGGACTGCTCGATCCGGCGCTGTCCGCGGCCATTGCGGCGGCGGCGGCGGAAGTGGCGGCCGGGACCCATGACGATCACTTTCCGATCGACGTATTCCAGACCGGATCGGGCACCAGCACCAACATGAACGCCAACGAGGTGATTGCGCACCTGGCGGCGCGCACGGCGCCCACGGTGCATCCGAACGATCACGTCAACATGTGCCAGAGCAGCAACGATGTGATCCCCACTGCCATCCACGTCAGTGCCGAACTGTTGCTGCGCGAGCAGCTGCTGCCCTCGCTCGAACACCTGGCGGCGGTGATCGGCGCACGTGAGGCCGAATGCTCTGCCGTGGTCAAGACCGGCCGCACGCACCTGATGGATGCCATGCCGGTCACCCTCGCCCAGGAACTGTCGGGCTGGCGTACGCAGATCGAGAACGGCGTGGCGCGGCTGCGCGCAGTGGAGCCGCGGCTCCTGTGCCTGGCGCAGGGCGGCACGGCGGTGGGCACCGGCATCAACGCACATCCGCGCTTCGGCACGGAGTTCTGTCGCGCGCTGGCGGCACTGACGGGTATCGCGTTCATACCGAACCGCAACTTCTTCGAATCGCTGTCGGCGCAGGATGCCGCGGTCGAGCTGTCGGGCCAGCTCAAGGTGCTGGCGGTCGGCCTGATGAAGATTGCCAATGACCTGCGCTGGATGAACAGCGGGCCACTCGCGGGGCTCGGTGAGATCGCCTTGCCGGCCCTGCAGCCCGGGAGCAGCATCATGCCGGGCAAGGTCAACCCGGTGATTCCCGAGGCCACCGCCATGGTGGCCGCCGAGGTCATCGGCAACGATGCGGCGATCACGATCGCGGGCCAGTCCGGCAACTTCCAGCTCAACGTCATGCTGCCGCTCATCGCCTGGAACCTGCTCGAGAGCATCCGCTTGCTGGCCAACGCCTCGCGGCTGCTGGCCGACACGGCTATTGCCGGGTTCAAGGTGAATGAAGAGCGGCTGGCCGAGGCGCTCGAGCGCAATCCGATTCTGGTGACGGCGCTCAACCCGGTCATCGGCTACGAGAAGGGCGCGGCCATTGCCAAGCGCGCCTACGCCGAAGGCAAGCCGATCCGGGAAGTGGCGGCCGCGATGACCGACCTCAGCGCGGAGCAGCTCGCCCGACTGCTCGACCCGGCCGAACTGACGGCGGGGGGCATCAAGGGCGGCGGCAGCGGCGGCGGTTGACCGGCGTTGGTTGGGGCGGGACACTCGATGGCAGCGGGACTTCCCGCTGACTGGCGATCGCGCTTGCGCCGCGCGCTGTCCGCCCGGCCCGATGAGCACCCACTGCTCTCGCACCCCGGGCCGCAGCCGGCCGCCGTGCTGCTGCCCATCGTCGAGCGGGCGGAAGCACCCACTGTGCTCCTGACCACCCGCGCGGGACACCTGCGCCAGCACGCCGGCCAGATCAGTTTCCCGGGCGGTCGCATCGAACCCGCGGACCTCGGTGTGCTCGCCGCCGCGCTGCGCGAGACGCGCGAGGAGATCGGCATCGACGATCGCTACATCGAGCCGCTCGGGTACCTGCCCGATTACGTGGTGCGGACCGGATTTCGCATCACGCCGGTGGTGGCGCTGATCAGTCCGGGATTCACGCTGCGCGTGGATGAGGCGGAAGTGGCCGAGGTATTTGAGATGCCACTCGAAATCCCCTATGACCCGCAGAACTTCCAGCCGACCCGGCGCGTGCTTCACGGCGTGGAGGTCGTCCTGGACGATCTGCACTTTGAGGGCCGCCTCATCTGGGGTGCCACGGCGGCCATCCTGCAGGCACTGTGTGCAGCGCTGCGGGGCGCGGCATGAGCGAGGCCGCGGAGCGATTGGAGGCGCTGCTGCGCCTGATGGCGCAATTGCGCGACCCGCAGCGCGGCTGCCCCTGGGATCGTGAGCAGACTTTCGCGAGCATCGCGCCACACACCATCGAGGAAGCCTACGAGCTGGCCGATGCCATCGGCAGCGCTGAACCGGGCAGGATCCGCGACGAACTCGGTGACCTGCTGTTCCAGGTGGTGTTCCTGGCGCAGCTTGGCCTCGAGCGCGGCTGGTTTGATTTCGGCGCCGTGGCCGCCACGGTGCATGAGAAGCTGGTCCGGCGGCACCCGCATGTGTTCGGGGGCGAGGGCGGCGATGCGGTGGATCTGGCGAAGGCCTGGGATTCGCACAAGGCCGCCGAGCGCGCCGCGGCGGGTGTACTCGGTGCATTGGCGGGCGTGCCGCTCGCCCTGCCGGCATTGGCCCGGGCGGCCAAGATCAGCCGTCGCGCGGCGCGCGTCGGGTTTGACTGGAGCGATGCGCAGGCCGTGCGGGCCAAGATCGCCGAGGAGTTGCAGGAGATCGAGAGCGCGGTGGTGCAACAGGACCGGGAAGCGGTGGAGGAGGAGTTTGGGGACCTGCTGTTCGCGATCGTCAATTGGGCCCGGCACCGGCACGTGGACCCCGAAGCGGCGCTGCGCGGCGCCAACCACAAGTTCGAGCGGCGGTTTGCGGCGATGGAAGCGCTCATCGCGCAGCGCGGCTGGCTTGCTGCTGGACTGAGCGCCGGGCAATGGGATGTGCTGTGGCGCGAGGTCAAGGCCCAGGAACGCGCTGAGAGCTGATACACAAGGGATTTCTGGCGTCATGAAGGCAGTTCAGGGGTCGTTCAGGCGCACTCCCGTAGCATCCTCAGCCATGGGCAAATGGTGCCCGAGGGAGACGAGGAGCGAGCCATGTTCAGCAAGACCACCCGGCTCGCGGTCTAAGATGCTGCGCTCCGCGCGCACTTGAAGCATGCTTGAAGCATGAACACGCGCTGCCGCCACTGGGAGCAGGCATGATCCGCAAGCATGGGCCTCTGAGCTGGGCAACGGGGCTGCTGGCCGGCCTGGCCGTCGTGGCCGCTTCGGCGGCCGGCGCGCGCGCCAACCTTGTGGCTGCGGCAATGCCAGGAACCGTCTACGCGATCGTCCTGGCCGATAACGGTAGTGGCCAGCGCGAGCGGGTCATCGAAGCCGTGCAGAAGCGTTTCAATGCCAAGGTCGTGCGCGTCACGGAGACCACGGTCAACGGCCGGCCGGCACTCGAACTGCGCCTGCTGTCCGCGCAGCGCGTGTGGAATCTCGTCATCGACGCGACGACGGGCCAGGTCCTGTCGGGGGCCTGATGCGCGTACTGGTCGTGGAGGATGAGACGGCGCTGCGCAACTCGCTGAAGGCCGACCTCAGTGCTGCGGGTCACGCGGTTGATACGGCCGCTGACGGCGAGGAGGGGCTGTACGCCGCCCTCGAGTTTCCCATCGACGTGGCCATCGTGGACCTGGGCCTGCCGAAACTCCCGGGGCTGGAGGTAATCCGCCGGCTGCGCGCCGCGGGCAAGAGCTATGGCGTGCTGGTGCTCACGGCGCGCGATCGCTGGCAGGACAAGGTGGAAGGACTGAGTGCCGGTGCCGATGACTACCTCGCCAAGCCTTTTCACATCGGCGAGTTGCAGGCGCGCCTGGCGGCGCTGCTGCGCCGTTCGAGCGGCTGGACCACGCCGCTCCTGCACTGTGATCCGCTCGTGCTCGACACCCGGGCCCAGGCAGTCGCCGTGCGTGGCAACCCGGTGGAGCTCACCAGCTTTGAATATCGCCTGCTCGAGCACCTGATGCTGCACGCGGGCGAAGTCATCTCAAAGGCCGAGCTGACGGAGAAACTGTACGAACAGGATTTCGAGCGCGACAGCAACGTCATCGAGGTGCTGATCGCGCGGTTGCGGCGCAAGCTCGATCCCGAGGACGAGATCAAGCCCATCGAGACACTGCGTGGGCGCGGCTATCGCATCACCCTGCCGCGCAGCACCGCGGCCTCCTAGTCGCGGCCGCTCCTTAGGCACATGGCCCACCCGCCGTCGGTCCGCCGCCAGCTGATCCTCGCCGTCGCGGTGCCGCTGGTGCTGTCCTTTGCGCTGACAATCCTGGCGCTCGACCGAATCTTTCAGCAGTCGGCGGAACAGGCGCTGCGCTCGCGCCTCGATGAAGAGATCGTCGCGCTGGTCACCGCCGCGGAGCTGGTCGAAGGGGGGCACATGGACCTGCACGTGCTCGACCCGGAATCACGCCTGAGTCGCCGCCGTTCCGGCCAATACGCGATGGTGCGCAACACCCGCGGCCACGTGCTGTGGAGTTCGCCATCGCTCGCCGGGCTGCCGCTGGACTTCGGACCCCTCGTCGTGACCGGCGGCACAAGCTTTACGCGGGAGGTCCTGGCCGACGGCACGGTCGTCGGCCTCCTCAGTCGCGGCCTGCAATGGGACGCTGCCCCGGGCGCCTCGGCGGACCTGGTGTTCAGCGTAGGGGAGGATCTGGCCGGGCAGAACGCGCGTCTGCTGCGCTTTCGCCACCAGCTGATCGGCTGGTTCGGCGCCCTGGCGGTGCTGCTGCTCGCCGTGCTGGGCGAGCTGCTGCGCCG
>JANXYA010000261.1 GCA_025350345.1 Gammaproteobacteria bacterium | reverse complement strand
AGCCGCCGCGCGGCCAGATGTGCAGCGCATGCGGCGCGAGCGCCCACTCGCCGCCCGCCCGGGCGGGGATCAGCAACTCCTTGTAGTCGTGTGCGAGCGCCTCCTCGCGGGCCTGCAGCACGCCGCGCGCTTCCAGGGCCTCGCGCATCCTTGAGCCCGCGCCGTCGGCGGCGATCAGCAGCTCGGCCGTCTCCACGCCGGTGGCACCACTCGCCTCGTCCTGCCAGTGCAGGTGCCCCGAATGCGGATCGACATCCAGGCAGCGCCGGCCGAATGACATCCGGATCGCAGGCAGTTCCGCCGCCGCCTCGATCAGCACGGCGTTGAGGCGCGCACGGCTGATAGCCTGGATCACCTCGGCGGGGCGCTGCCCATAGAGCAGCAGGGGGCCCTTGCCGTCCAGGTCGTGCAGCTGGCGACCGCGCATCTCGACCATTTCAGGGCGCAGGCGCGTGAGCACTCCCGCGTTCTGCAGCGCGAGAAGGCCGCGGGCCGCCAGCGCCAGGTTGATCGAGCGGCCAGTGTCAGCCGAACCCAGGCGCGGATCGGCCCGACGCTCGATGAGGCGAACCTCGCCCCCGGCGCGCGCCAGCATGATCGCCAGCAGCGTACCGACCGGGCCCGCCCCGACGATCGTGACCTTCAGGGGCGCGCCACCGCCCATCTCAGTCACGCAGCGCCCCGGCCAGTTGCTCGGCGGCACGCCAGGCATCGGCGTAGCGGTTGTAGAGCGGGACCGGCGCCAGGCGGATGGTGTCGGGCTCGCGCCAGTCGCTGACCACCCCGCGCCGGCCCAGCGCCGCGTGTACGCGCCGCGCCCGGAGGTTCCCGCCGCGCACGCGGATCGAGAGCTGGGCGCCGCGCTGCGCGGACTCGCGCGGGGAAATGATCTCGATCCCCTCACCGCACTGCCCGAGCAGCGCGGCCTCAAGGAAATCGGTGAGCTGCCGAGATTTCCCGCGGAGCCGCGCGATGCCGGCGGTGGCGAATTGCGCCAGGGAGGCCAGGAGCGGTGCCGCCGACAGCACGGGCGGATTGCTGATCTGCCAGCCCGCCGCCCCGGCGGTCAACTCGAATTCGCCGCTCATGCGAAAGCGGGTGCCCGGATCGCTCCCCCACCAGCCCGCCAGTCGTGGGAGCGAGGCGTCGAGGGCATGGCGCTCATGGACGAAGGCACCGCCGATCGCGCCGGGGCCGCCGTTCAGGTACTTGTAGCTGCACCAGACGGCGAAGTCGGCAGCGCAATCGTGCAGCGCGAGCGGCAGGTTGCCGATGGAATGCGCCAGATCGAACCCTACGCTGGCGCCAACGCGCCGCGCGGCGCGCGTGATTTCCTCCAGCGCAAAGGCCTGTCCGGTGCGGTACTGCACGCCGGGCCACAGCACCAGGGCGAGTGCCGCGCCCTCGGCGCCGATGCGCGCGTCGATGTCCTCGGCGCGCAGCAGCTCCTCTCCCGGGCGCGGTCCAAGCTCCACCAGCGCGCTCGCCGGATCGTAGCCATGCCAGCGCAACTGCGAGAGGAGCACGTGGCGGTCCGAGGGAAAGGCGCCCGCCTCGATGAGGATGCGGTGGCGAGCCGCGCTCGGCCGATAAAAGCTCGCCAGCAGCAGATGCAGGTTGACGCTCAGCGAATTCATCGCCACGACTTCATCGGGCAGGGCACCGGCCAGGGGCGCCAGGAGCGGTGCCAGGCGCTCGGCGTAGCCGATCCAGGCGCGGCGCCCGAGCTCATGACCGTGCACCGCGAGTCTTTCCCAGTCCTCGATTTCCTCCATCACCCTGGCGCGGGCCTCGCGGGGCGCCAGGCCGAGGGAATGCCCGCACAGGTAGGTGAGTTCGCTCCCGCCGGCGTCGCGCGGCAGGGCGAACTGCTCGCGCAGGGAACCCAGCTCGTCGGCCCGATCGAGGGCGAGCGCGGCCTGCAGGTCGACGCCGGCGTTCACGCGGGCCGCACCGGATACAGCAGGGGACGAGACGGTACCGCATCACCGCCGAGCGCGGGAATCTGCAGGCTCAGCAGGTAAGCGCCGTCGGCGACGCGATCGTCGACGTACACCAGTTCCGTGATCGTGCAGTGTGGGCGCCGCACCTGCGCGAGACTCGTGCTGCCGCCGGGCAGGCCGAAGAACTCGCGATGCGCGCTCAAGCGTCCGCCATCGTCGGCGCGATCCGCCGAAGGGACGTCGAGCAGCAGATGCTCGATGCCCCGCTGGACCATGAGCCGCGCCGCGCTCACCGACAGGTACGGAGCGGGATGTTCGCGGTAATCCGTGCTGCGCTTGGACGGCGGATTGGGGAGCGTGCGCACGATGAGCGCGCACGGGGTAAAGGCCAGCGCCGCGGGCCAGGCGTGGCTGATCGCCTCGCGCGTGATGAGCAGGTCAGTCGCGCCCGGCGCTGGCAGGCCACCCTCAGCCGTGTCGGCGGCGCCTACCGGCCTCACCGACAGCAGCAGGGCCGGGAGAAATCCTGCCGGTACGACCGAGCGCACCGCGAGCGGTTCGCGAGTGAGGTGGCCCGCGCCTTCGGTATGGGTGCCGTCGCAATGCGGCGTGAGCGACAGGCTGCTGCAGTTGCAGCTCGCACCGAGCTCGACGCGGCCGCTGAAGTGGTCGCTGGCGAGCGGCGTGCTGCGCGCCGCCGGGGCGTCGAACCAGCGCGGCTGCAGCCCGTCGAAATTGAGCGCGATGGCCAGATCGTGCGCCTGGCTGAGCTCGATGCGAAAGCAACGGCCCTCGAGTTCAATCCAGGCCGCCATGGGGGAATCACCGTGCGGCATCGTGGGTCCCGGCCGTCGCGGGCGCAGGGGCCACCGTGCCGCACTGCCGGCAGCGGCGGTGCTCGGGGCTACCGTAGAAGCGCTCGAAGACCGGCGGAAACTGCGTCTCGATGTCCTTGAGTTCCAGGTATTCCTCGTAGAGCAGCGCCGTACAGTGCTCGCAGTACCACTGCAGCCCGTCGCGCTCGCCGGGGCGGCGCTGGCGCTCGATCACCAGGCCCACCGTGTGGGCGGGGCGCTGGGGCGAGTGTGCACGCGCGGCGGCAGCAGCAGGATCTCGCCGGCGCGAATCGGCAGCTCGCGGATCGCCCCGTCCTCGAATACCCGCAGCACCATCTCGCCCTCGAGCTGGTGGAAGAACTCTTCGGCCGGATCGACGTGGAAATCCCGGCGCGCGTTCGGCCCGCCGACCACCATGACGATGAACTCGCTGTCGCGGTAGATGAGCTTGTTGCCCACGGGGGGCTTGAGCAGGTGCCGGTGCTCATCGATCCAGCGTTGCAGGTTCAGAGCTCTCAGCGAATCCATGGCATGAGTTCCTGTCGACGAATCCCGACAGCTGAATAAGCGCTGCGGCTCGCGTATGGTACGCACAGTACCCGTGCAGCTGGAAGGAATATGCCGTGAGTGAAGCCCTCGCAGGACGCAGCCGACGCGCCGCATCGCTCAGCGCGGTGCTCATTGCTCTGGCGGCCCTGGCGGCCTGCAGCCATGTGGCGAAGCTCGGCCCTTCGCACTGGCACTTGCCCTGGCGGCACGCTCCGGCGCCGCCGGAGCCGGCCGTCCACGAACTGCTGGCCGAATCTGCGGCGGGCGGTGCCGTCCCACAGCTGGAGCAGAGCTGGAACCGGAACAATCTGCGGGTATCCCTCACCACGCTGAGCGGGGAGGGCGAGTTCAGCCTGCGCCCCATGCCGGGACACACCTGGCCCATTCGCCTGGAATTCCTGGTTCAACCGGGCGCCTTCGCGCACCTGGAAATCAGGGGCGATGAGCGGGTGATCCTGAGCGTGCCTGCCGCTGGCGCGGCCACCGTGCTGCCGGCGCCGCAAGGCCTCTACGCACCGGCGACCGCGGCGCTCAAGCTGCACTACGGTCCCTAGAGGACCTGTCACTCGCGCGGTGCGGCGCTTCCCGGTCTGGCGCGGGCGGGCACCGCCACCGGCGGGGCCGCCGGATCATCGAGGTTCACGGCCGTGAGCGCACCGCCCCACACGCAGCCGGTGTCGAGGCCCAGCAGCCCCTCACTGCGGTAATAGCCCAGCGCCGACCAGTGGCCGAAGACGACGCGGGTCTTGGCGCTGGCTCGTCCCCTGACCGCGTACCACGGTTGCCAGGGCGGCTGCGCCTCGGCGGGCGTGCCCTTCTGCTTCAGATCGATGCGGCCCCGCGCCGTGCAGACTCGGATCCGTGTCAGCACGTTGATGATGAAGCGCAGCCGCTCGGTACCCCTGAGGGTCTCGTCCCACAGATCCGGCTTGTCGCCGTACATGGATTCCAGCAGCGCACGCGGGTCGTGCCGGAGCGAGCGCGCCACTTCCCCGGCGAGTTGCGCGGCCTGCTGCGCATCCCATTGCGGCACGAGCCCGGCGTGCACCAGCAGATCCTGGCGCCCAGGGTCCAGGTGCGCGAGCGGGCGTTCGATGAGCCAGCCGAGCAGGCGATCCCGGTCGCTCGCAGCGAGGACCTCATCAAGCGTATCGCTGCGGCGCAGTTTGTGCCCGGGCACGTGCGCCGCGGCCAGCAGGTGCAAATCGTGATTGCCGAGCACGACGATCGCATTGTCGGCAAGCGCGCTGACACGCCGCAGCGTGTCGAGCGATTGAGGTCCGCGATTCACCAGATCGCCCGTGAACCACAACAGGTCGCGATCGGCATTGAAGCGCAGTCGCGCCAGCAGTTCGTCGAGCTCGGCGCAGCAGCCCTGCACGTCCCCGATGGCCCAGCGCGCCATCGCGCTTCAGTGCCGGGACACGCCGGGACGGCCGGCGCTCAGTGCAGGAGCCCTGGCTTGGCGAGCCGGAATGCGGGGATCGGCGCATCGAAGCGCTGGCCGTCATCGCCCAGCATCTGATAGCTCCCGTGCATCGCACCGACCGGCGTCTCCAGCACGGCCCCGCTCGAGTAGCGGAATCCCTCGCCGGGCTTGAGGTGCGGCTGCTCGCCCACGACACCCTCGCCGCGCACTTCCTGGGTGCGCCCGTTGGCATCGGTGATGATCCAGTGGCGCGTCAGCAGCTTCGCCGGCACCTGCCCGGAGTTGTGCAGCGTCACGGTGTAGGCAAACACGAAGCGATGCTCGGCCGGCTCGGATTGCTCTTCGAGGTAGGCGCTCTCGACTGCGACTTGAATCTGGTGACGGTCGGACACGGAGGCTACCTTACACGCATGGCCAGCACGTCGCAGGGCGCGCCGTGCAGCACGGTGTCTTCTGTAAAATTGACGAGGATCGATAGGCCGTGGCGCTCGCGGCAGCCCAGCACGATCAGGTCCGCGCCGCAATCGCGGGCATGGCGGAGCAGTTCGCCCTTGACGCTGCCGTTCGCCACGTGGCAGCCGGAGGTGTCCAGCCCCACCTCGGCAGCCAGGGCCTGGAGCTGCTCGCGGGCGCGCGCGATCAGCCGCTCATCGATCTGCACCACGGGTACCAGCGCATCGCTCATGGGCTCCACGGGCACGAATTCGATGACGTGCAGCAGCTGGA
Organism: Gammaproteobacteria bacterium; assembly: GCA_025350345.1. Lineage (GTDB taxonomy): Bacteria > Pseudomonadota > Gammaproteobacteria > Steroidobacterales > Steroidobacteraceae > FEN-1191. The sequence continues at coordinate 1,132 of JANXYA010000261.1, read as the reverse complement.
CCCGCGCCTGCCAGAGGCGCGCGAGCTCCGCGCTCTTCGCGGCCACGGCGCGGCTCTCGTCGCCCAGGTCGATCGCCACCAGGAGCTGGCGGTAAACGGACATCAGTTCCTCCGGCAGCTAGTGAATCACAGCGGCGTGGCAGCCGCCACTGCCAGCGCCAGCTGCCCGAATTGGGCCGGCGCCAGCGTCTCGGCGCGCGCACCGGGGTCGATGCCGGCTGCGGCAATCTGCCTGCCATCGAGGAGTCCGGCGAGCGCGTTGCGCAGCGTCTTGCGCCGCTGGCCAAATGCGGCGGCGACCACCGCGCCGTAATGCGGCCCGTTGGCCCACTCAGGGTGGTCCGGCAATACCTCCAGGCGCAGCAATGCCGACCAGACGCGCGGTGCCGGCCGGAAGGCGCCGGGACCGATCTCCAGCAGGCGCGTAGGCCGCACCCGGGGCGCCAGCATGACCCCGAGCCGACCATACTGCCGGCTGCCCGGTGCCGCCACGATGCGATCGACCACTTCTTTCTGCAGCATGAAATGCAGGTCGGCGAGCTGCGCGCTGTGCGCCAGCAGGCGGAACAGGAGCGGCGTGGAAATGTTGTAGGGCAGGTTGCCGATGATCCGCAGCCGCTGTCCGCGTTCCCGCGCCAGGGCGCTGTAGTCGAACTCGAGCGCATCGCCCGCGTGCAGCCGCAGGGCGGGTTGTGCCGCGTAGCGTGCCTGCAGCGCCGCAGCCAGATCGCGGTCGATTTCGATCACATCCAGTGCTCCGCTGGCGGCGAGCACGGGTGCAGTCAGCGCGCCGTGGCCCGGACCGATTTCCACCAGGGCTTGATCGCGCCGCGGTGCAATGGCCGCCACGATGCGCTCGATCACCGCCGGGTCGTGCAGGAAGTGCTGCCCAAATCGCTTGCGCGCACGCATCGGGGTGAGGGCCGCGGTGCGGCTCAGGAGCGTGGTGCGCTCAGGCTGGCGGCAAGCTCGATCGCTGCCAGCAGGCTTCCGGCCTCGGCGCGGCCGGTGCCGGCCAGGTCGAGTGCCGTGCCATGATCGACGGAAGTGCGGATGATCGGCAGGCCGAGCGTCATGTTGACGGCGGTACCGAAGCCGGAGTGCTTGAGCACGGGCAGCCCCTGGTCGTGGT
>JANXYA010000260.1 GCA_025350345.1 Gammaproteobacteria bacterium | reverse complement strand
GATCCCTCTCTCTCGCCAGTTTCAACTCTCACAGCCGCTCACTCAGGCTCAAACCACGGGTAGCCAACTCGGGTCTCGCTCGGCGGGTTCGCATATCATTCGCGGGACCCCCTGACTGCTCTGGTTGTTGAGTAACTACACGTCGTGCCCCTGACCGCGATCACCCGCACCTGGCCGCTGCTGCTCGGCATGGGCGTGCTGATGCTGGGCGCCGGTCTGCAGAGCACATTACTTGGCATCCGTGCCACGCTCGAGGCCTTTCCGACGGCGGTCACTGGCATCGTCATGGCGTGCTACTACGTCGGGTATCTCCTGGGCACGATCGCCGCGCCGCGCCTGATCCTTAGCGTGGGGCACGTGCGCGTGTTCGCTGCCCTCTCGGCCATTGCTGCGGCGGCGACCCTCGTCCAGGCCGGCTTTGTGCACCCCGTGGCGTGGGGCGCCATGCGTCTGGTGACAGGACTTTGCTTTGCGGGCATCTACGTCGTGGCGGAAAGCTGGTTGAATGGGCTCGCGACGCGGACGAACCGCTCCAGGCTGTTTGCCGTCTACATGGTCGTCTTGTATGTCGGTCTTGGCGCCGCGCAGTTCCTGCTGATCCTGTCCAGTCCCGGAACCTCCTCGCCGTTCATGCTGGTGTCGGGCCTGATCTGCCTGGCGATGGTTCCGATCCTGCTGTCGTCACAACTGACCCCCGCAGTCGTCGTGCCCCGCGCCGTTCCGTTTCGCGAGCTGTACCGACTCTCGCCCCTCGGCGTCGTGGCCGTCACCGTAGCAGGCGTGATTAGCTCCATCATCTTCTCGATGGGTCCGGTGTACGCGCGGCTCAAGGGCCTGGACACGACGGCGATCGCGACGTTCATGGCCGTCAACATTTTCGCCGGCGTCATGACGCAGTACCCCATAGGCACGTTGGCCGATCGCTGGGATCGCCGCGCCGTGCTTGCCGGCGTCTGCGCCATCGCGACGGCGGCGGCAGTGGGCATCTTCGCGTTTCCAGAAATGCCGCGTGCGCTTTTTCTCGCGCTATCGGCCGTGTTCAGCGGGCTGGCATTGACGATCTATTCGCTTGGCATCTCGCACGTCAACGACCGGCTCGAGCCCGCGCAGATGGTCGCTGCAAGCAGTGCGCTGCTGCTGCTCAATGGCGCCGCGGCAATCCTCGGGCCTATGCTGGCCAGCGGCCTGATGTCCATCAAGGGACCGGCGGCGTATTTCGCGACACTCGCGACGCTCAGCGGCGTGTTGACACTGGAGTGTCTGTGGCGCAGGAGTCGACGCGCGCCAGTGCCGCAGGTCCAGAGAGGCCCATTCATCAGCACACAGCCACAGCCCTGTGCATCGGTCAGCGAACCACCATGGCGCGAGCCGCGCGTGGACGGTCCAACCGTGAAGGCTGGTTAGTACGCCTCTGGAAATCAGACTGCCGCTCTCCGGCGGCGAACAAGGTCCATCGGGGCCGTGAGCCGCAGTGCGCAATCGCTCCATCCAATTGCCGGGTCTCATCGTCAAAACACCATCAAGGCGGTAAGAACATGGATTTACGCACCAGGATCCCGGGTTCATCGATCATGTGGTGAACAAAAAGGCCGAGATCGTGCGTGTCCATTTCCCGCCGGATGCCAACTGCCTGTTGTCCGTGATGGGCCACTGCCTGTGCAGCCGCCACTACGTCAACGTGGTGATCGCGGGCAAGCATCCCGCGCCGCAGTGGCTAACGATGGATGCCGCCGTCAAGCACTGCACGCAAGGCATTGGCATCTGGAAATGGGTCAGCAACGACCAGGCAGCCCCGCCCGATGTGGTCATGGCCTGTTGCGGCGATGTGCCCACGCTGGAGACGCTTGCCGCTGTTTCCATACTGCGGGAGCACCTACCCGAACTGAGAATCCGCGTGGTCAACGTCGTTGACCTCATGAAGCTGCAGCCGCCAACGGAGCACCCGCACGGGCTCGCCGATGTGGACTTCGACGAACTGTTTACCAAGGACAAGCCGGTGATCTTCGCGTTCCATGCCTACCCCTGGTTGATCCACAGGCTGACGTACCGGCGGACCAATCACGACAGGTTTCATGTCCGCGGCTACAAGGAAGAGGGCACGATCACCACGCCGTTCAACATGACGGTGCTGAACGACCTGGATCGCTTTCATCTCGTGATGGACGCCATCGAGCGCCTGCCGCAGACCGGCGAAAGGGGTTTGTACCTCAAGCAAGAACTCAAGGACAAGCTGATTGAGCACAAGCAGTACATTGAAGAATTCGGGCAGGACATGCCGGAGATTCGCAACTGGAAGTGGGCAAGCCGCAAGAAAGAATGCCAACTGCGAAGACTCGCGAGCGGAACCTATTGCATTTCAATGGCTGGTAGGGCGTCGACAGTCAAGAGATCAATGACTACCAGGTGAGGCGGGCCGGATAACTCTCACTGCGTATCCACTGCGACAGCACCCATTTTTCACCGGCCACCACCGGAGTGCCGGCGTGCAGACTGTCGGTGTGGCCCAGTCCGTCTGCACCCAGGTTGTGAAATTGCAGCAGGTCACCGCGCCGGCCCTTGATCTCCAGTTGCAGTCTCGGAAAACAGGTGCTGCCGCCGCTGTAATCGTCATTCAGGTAGATCAGCACGGTTTGCGCGCGCTGGCCGCCATCGGCCAGCGATTTGTAGGCACCGGCTCCGCTGGCATTGAAGTAGTCCACGTGCGGCCTGAACTCTTCGCCCGGGCGGTAGCGCAGGATCTGCAGGAATTCACCGTTCAGCACGGGTACGCCGGAGACGCGGCTGATGCAGCGCTCGAGCGCTTCCAGCACATGATCGTGCTGACGCGGACTGAGCGTGATGTGCGAGCTGGTACGCATCGGATCGGCACGCACCTCACCGGTACTGGCATCGACGATCTGCGAGCGCTTTACCAGTGGCGCGGCCAGATTGATCACCGCATCCAGCACCAGCGGATGGATTGCACCGGGCAGTTTTCGAATCAGCGGCGCTGCGTGCAGTGTCTCTGCGGTTGGCAGCGCCATGTCAGCGGCGAGCTGCGGCAGCGCCTGATCAAGCAACAGCCAGTCGATGTTCAGGGCCGGAGGGTGCGCCATGGAGGAGGACAAGTCCTGCTTGCCGAGAGACTGCTCGAGGCGCTGGGCAAGATATTGACTGCGCGCCGCTGCGCTGCGGCCAATCGTCGCGGCCAGCGCCGGTTCCGGCGCGCCACCGACCCCCTCGGCATAGCAGCACGCCAGGGCATAGGCGGCGGCGGCATCGCCACGTCGCGCCGAGGCGTCCAGCAACGGACGCAACAGCTCCCAACGCTGGGCGCAGACGCTGAGCAGGGCGAGTTGACGCAGCGCACCGGCATCCCCCATGCGCGCCGCGGCCGCGAGATAACGCAGGGCGGTTGCACGATTGGCCACTTCCAGTGCGGCAAAGCCGTGCAGTTCGCTGAGCAGGAGATTGGCCTGGATTTGCGTGGCCGCCAGCGGTTGCAGCAGATCGATGGCTTGTTGCCGGTCGCGCGGACACTGGCGCCCATCCATCAGGAGAGTGGCGAGCGTGATTTGCGCCGGAACCAGTTTTTGCGCCGCTGCCTGGCGCAGCCAATGCAGGCTCTCCTCGAATTGTCCGCGCTGGTGCAAGACAGAACTCAGCACGTACTGGGCCTCTGCGTCGCCTGACTTTGCGAGCGCGGCCGCCTCCTGGAGTGAAATGTTCTGCGCCATCAACAAGTCCCTATTCCAGGTCATTTCCCTCGGCGCGTGGCGGGCGTCTATGGCGTGGCAGCGGTCGGCGCCGTGCCTTCGGCGAGCCCTGCCTTGAGCGCTGCGTTGAGTTCGGCGGCGACGTCATCGAGCTCGCTGGGTCCGTAGCCCTCGCGGACGCTGATGATGCGCCCGTCCTTGCCAATCACGAGCAGGTGTGGAAGCCCCTTGACGCCATAGGAACTGAAGGCTTTCTGGGTCTCGTCGTTGGTCAGTTTGATCGGGAGTTCCTTCAGGATCTCTGCCGCGTCGCGGAACACGCTATGGTCTTCCGTGTTGATCGCGACGACCTGAATTTGCCCCTTGCCGGCCATCTGGATACGCCCCAGGACCGGCAGCTCCTTGCGACAGGGCGGACACCACGTGGCCCAAAAAGAGATGACGACCACCTTGCCCGCGTAATTTTCCAGCAAGACCTTCTTGCCATCGAGCCCGTAGCCGATATACGACGGCGCTGTATCGCCTGCCACTGGCACGTGCGCCGCACCGGCGGCCGTAGCCAGGAGCAGGGCCAGCGCGAAGGCAATGCTGCGTCGCAGCGCATTCTCCGGCCACCGGCTCGGCATCATATCGGCACCCCTCCGCCCAGCACGCTCCCTGCAAGGCCATTTCCACCTGTTTCCGCGACGCCGTCAACGGTCGCGCGAACCTGCCGTTGTGTAGGGTAACCCGACCGCCGCTTTGCGGCCTGGGATAAGGAGTCCTGCGTGTCGCGTCGCATCGTGAACGCCAGCCTGTGCGGCCTGCTCTTCGGTACCCTGGCTGCGCCTGCCCTAGCCAGCGTCACGGTGGCACACGCGCCCTACGATGTCGTGCTCGAGCGCGTGTACCAGCTGGTCAATCGTGCTCGTGCGCACTCCAGGAGTTGCGGGCGCACGGCCTTTTCCGCCGTGCCGCCCC
>JANXYA010000184.1 GCA_025350345.1 Gammaproteobacteria bacterium | reverse complement strand
ATCACGGCTTCATGCCCATCGTGATCGACGTGCGCAGCAAGGGCGATTTTGCGGCCTGGCTGCAAAAGCAGAAGGCCCTGCAGCAGCCCGCTGAGCCCACCGCGGCGGCGGCGGCCGCGGCAGCGGCGGCGAGTGCTGCCGCAGCCGAGAGCGCGGCCCACACGGGCTGCTGCAGGGCCTTCTGCTTTTGCAGCCAGGCCGCAAAATCGCCCTTGCTGCGCACGTCGATCACGATGGGCATGAAGCCGTGATCGCGCCCGCACAGCTCGGCGCACTGCCCACGGTACAGCCCGCTCTTGTCGGCATCGATCTTGAACCAGGCCTCGTTGAGGAAGCCGGGAATGGCATCCTTCTTGATCGCCAGTACCGGCACCCACCAGGAATGGATGACGTCCTGCGCCGTCACCAGCAATCGCACCTTGACGCCCGCAGGCACGACCAGCGGGTGATCCACGCTGAGCAGGTAATTCGGGACCTGGTTCGGATCGAGGCCCGAGCCGAGCTGGCGCGCCGCATTGCTCGCCCGATCCAGCGTCGAGAACAGCGTCACGCCGGAATCGACGTATTCGTAGCCCCACTTCCACTGGTAGCCGGTGACGCGGATCGTGAGCTCGGTGTTGGTGGCATCCTCCGTCTCGATCAGCGTGCGCGCCGCGGGCACGGCCATCACGATCAGGATCACCACCGGCAGGATCGTCCAGATCACCTCGGCGGTCGTGTTGTGCACCAGCTTGGTGTCGGCCACCGCGCCCTGCGACTTGCGGAAGCGCACGATCGAATAAATCATCCAGCCGAACACGAAGACCGCGATCGCCACGCACCACCAGTACATGAGCATGTGCAGCTCGTAGACGCGCCGCGAAATCGCCGTGATGCCGGGCGTCATGTTCAACGTCCAGGCGGCGTGTGCCGCCGGCGCGGCGCAACCGAGGACGGCTGCAGTGGCGGCGCTGAGGAATCCGGATTTCTTCATGTTCATTAAACGGGCCCTACGGTTTTTCTTCGCTCAACCCGCCAGTGGCGGTGACTCATTCACATTGCCGACCGCGCGCCGCAAGCGCCCGGCCAGCTCGCGCCGGTCCGCTTCCGTAAGGAAGCTTCCCACCTCGAAGGAGCGCCCGTGCGACAGGATCAGCAGGCGAGTGGGATGCAACGGGCTGGCGGCGCGGCGCAGTTTACCCTGTGCCCAATGCCTCGGAAACACGACCGACTGTTTCTGGGCGATTTTCGAATCGATCTCGATACGCTCGTCCGTGACGGTGATGACCTCGATCCAGTGGCGCCGGCGCTGGCAGTGCCAGAGCACGGCACTCAGCAGCAGCATTTCGAGCCCCGCGTAGGGCAGCACCGGCCACCAACCGCGCAGCGCCATCAGGCCGGCAACGCCGAATGAGCTCGCGCAGGCGCTGGCATAAAAATATAGCGCGCCGCGCATCGACAGCGAGCAATGGGGCGCGAGTCTTATCCTTTGAGGCCTGCGCCCACGGGGCTGCATGGTAGCGGATGCGCCTTTTCCATCGCAACTCAAGCACTTAGCGCCCAGCTACTGCGCCTTCGCGCGCGAGCAAGCGCGGCAGGGCAGCGGTAAGTAGCGGCGCATCGGCGCTGCGATCGGGCCGGTAGGGCAGGATCGCGATGGGCGGTGCTGCCAGGAGTTGCTCCAGCGTGGCGCAATTGTCCTCCAGCGCGGCAAAATCCGGATCGATCTGGCTGCCGGCCCAGCCGGCGAAGCGACAACCGGATCCAAGGATCGCCGCGTGCGTGAGGCGCGCGTGATTGAGGCAGCCGAGTTTAAGTCCCACCACCAGCAGCACGGGGACCCCGAGCGCGCGCGCCACATCGGCCATCGATTCGCCGCTGCTGATCGGCGCGTGCCAGCCCCCGGCGCCCTCGATCAGGAACAGTTGCTGGCCTGCGCCGATGTGGCGGGCGGCGGCCGTGATCACTCTTATATCTATGCGCACATTCGCGCGCCTGGCCGCGATGTGCGGCGACAGGGCGTCCGGAAGGCAGTAGGGGTTGAGCCACTCATAGGGTGTGTTCTGGCCGCTAACATCGGCGATCATGACGGCATCTGCATTGATCAGGCGCCCATCGTGCCATTCCGCGCCAGCCGCCACCGGCTTCATGCCAGCCACCCGCAGGCCCGCGGCGCGGCCGGCGGCCAGCAGGCCGGCGGTCACGCGGGTCTTGCCGACTCCTGTGTCGGTGCCGGCAATAAAAAAGGAGGCCGGCGCGTTGCCGGGGTTGGGGTGCAGCGGGCCTTCCACAGTGGCGCTTCGGGTCATGATCAGCGCGGGCGGCGGCGGACGGCGCCGAGCGCAATGGCGGTCTCGCGGCCGGCGTGGGGCTCATGCGTGTTGAGCGAGGGCGCCTGGCCCGCGAAGGCGGCGCCGCAGATGACGTCCCAGCTGGCCGGCAGACCTCTCGCGCTGCGCATGGATTCATAGGCCCTGGCCATGGCCTGCAATCGATGTCGGCCGGTCAGGCTCCGCCGCCGGTCGGCGGCGGCGTGGCGGGCACCGATTGCGCGCAGTTCGCTCATCAGGGCGTACACGTCGGCGTAGTGACGGACCTGCAGTTCCCGATCCATCACCGGTTCGGTCAGGCCGGCCTTCATCAGCGCCTCGCCCAGTTGCGGCATGTCGGTGAAGGCGCTGACGTGCGAGCGCTCATCCACGCTGGCCCAGGCGCTGCGCAGCTCCTGCAGCGTCGCCGGACCGAAGCTGCTGAACAGCAGCAGTCCGCCGGGGCGCAGCACGCGCTGCAACTCCGCAAACAGGGTGGCGGGCGAGGCGCACCACTGCAGCATCAGGTTGCAGTACACGAGATCGACCGACTGCGCCACGAACGGCAGGGCGCAGCCATCGGCGCAGAGGCAATCGTAGCGGCGCCAGAAGCGTTGCCGGCGGCGCGCCTCCTGCATCATGTTGAAGACCACATCGACCGCGATCACCCGCGCGCGCCGGTAGCGTGCGCGCAGCGCCGCCGCGCCGCGTCCGGTGCCGGCGCCCAGATCGAGGATCATCCGCGGCTCGAGCGGAAAATACTGCAGGCGCTCGAGCAGCTCTGCGCCCACGGCGGACTGCAGCTGCGCGGCGCCGTGATAGTGCGCGCTCGCACGGCCGAAGGAGCGCAGCACCGCCGCGCGATCGAGCCGGAAATCGCTGGCCCCACTCAAGGCGCGCCGCTCAGGGCCGGGGCCTCAGCCAGGAATGCACGGAGCAGGGGCAGCAGGCGCTCGGGGTGCGACAGGAACGGGGCGTGCGCGGCGCGCGGGATTTCCAGGTAGCGCGCCTGCGGCAGCATCGCGGCCAGGGCCGCACTGGCCGCAGGAGCCGTCACCCGATCGTACTGGCCGGCGATCACCAGCGCGGGGATGCAGATCGAGGCGAGCTGCGCGCGCAGGTCCGTGGCGGCCAGCAGCGCCAGGCCGGCGGCGAGCGCGGGCGGCTGCGCCTCGCCGTGCCGCAGCAGCGCGGCGCACAGCGCCGCGTGCACCGCCGCGGCATCGCGGCTCCCGCGCACCTGCAGCTCCAGGAAATCGCTCACCGTGCCCCGGTAGTCCACGGCGAGGCGCGCGCGCATCTGCTCGAGCACTGCTCCTGCTGCGCCATGCGCCCAATCGTCATGGCGCAGGAAGCGAGGCGTGGTGCCGATCAGCACCAGGCGCGCGATGCGATCGGGGGCACGCGCCGCGGCGCGCAGGGCGAGCTGCCCGCCCAGCGACCAGGCGATGAGCGTGGCGCGCGGCGGCAGCTGCGCCAGCAGTTGCGCCACCGTCTGCTCGGCGAACCGCTCGGCGTCGATGGCTTCGGCGCCCTCCTGCCATGAACTGCGGCCGTGGCCGGGCAGGTCGATCGCCGTGGTGCGCCACTGATCGCTCAAGGCGGCACGCAGGGCATCGAAGACCCGCAGGTTCGCGGCCCACCCGTGCCAGAACACGAGCGGTGCCCCGCTCCCGCTGCTCTCGGCGTACAGCGCCGGGTGCGCCGGGCGTACCGATCCGCTGGAGGTCGCCTGGGCCGCTGTCATGGAGCCGGCTCGGCTTGCCAGGCGCGCTCGAGCGCGGCCAGCAGGTCATCGACATCCGTGGCGCTGTGCGCCGCCGACAGCGTCAGGCGCAGGCGCGCGCTGCCGGCCGGCACGGTCGGCGGGCGGATTGCCGTGACCCAGAATCCGAGCTCGTACAGCGCACGGCTCAGGCGCAGGGCGCGTGGCGCCTCGCCCACCATGAGCGGCTGGATCGGGCTCATCGAGCCCGCCACGGGCAATTTCAGGGCGAGCGCGCCGGCGCGAAATTGCGCGACCCGCGCCTGCAGTTGCCCGCGCCTCCAGGGTTCGCCCTGTGCCAGCTTCAGCGCCGCGCTCGCCGCCGCCGCGATGCCGGGTGGCAACGCGGTCGTGTAGGTGTAGGTGCGGGCACGCTGCAGGAGAAATTCGATCACGGTGGCATCGCCCGCGACGAAGGCGCCGAAGCAGCCGAAGGCCTTGCCCAGCGTGCCGACCAGGAGCGGTGCCGCGCGCGCATCGAGACCCGCCAGTTCGAGCGAGCCGCGTCCGCCCGGGCCCAGCACGCCCAGGCCGTGCGCGTCGTCGACGAGCAGCCAGGCGCGATGGCGTGTGGCGAGCTCGGCCAATTCCCGCAGCGGCGCCACATCACCATCCATGCTGAACAGTCCGTCGGTGGCGATCACCGCGCAGTCCGCGCGCTCTGCCAGCACGGCTGCGGCATCGCCGGCATCGGCGTGCCGGTAGCGCAGCAGCCGCGCGCCGGACAGCCGCGCCCCGTCGATGAGCGAGGCGTGGTTGAGCCGGTCCTCGAGCACCGCTTCAGCGCGCCCGGCGAAGGCGCTCAGCACGCCGAGGTTGGCCATATAGCCGGTGGAAAACAGCAGCGCGCGCTCGCGACCGGTATACGCCGCGAGCTCCGCTTCGAGCTGGTGGTGCGGGGCGCTGTGCCCGCTCACCAGGTGCGCCGCGCCGCT
>JANXYA010000168.1 GCA_025350345.1 Gammaproteobacteria bacterium | reverse complement strand
TCTCCAGGCTGTCCTTGCGCAGCAGCTCCGTGACCTCGGGGAGCGTGGGCAAACGCGCATGGCGCAGCAATTCCAGCACCATCGGCGCGCCCACCTGGAAGCCGCCCTTGGCGTCAAAGTACACCTTGTCGATGGTGCCGCCAGTGGTGAATACCGCGATGCTCACCCTTCAGCCTGTGCTGGCACTGACCAGCGACTCCTCGGTCGCCCCGACGTAGCGCGCCACCAGGTCATCGACATTGTCGTCGGTGCGCGCCAACCGTTCATCGAGCTGGTTGATCACGGCATCCGCCCCCTGCCCACCACCCGCCTGATCCTCCAGGTCCTCCACGGCGACCCGCAGCAGGCTCACGATCCGCACCGCTCCAATCGCGCCGAACGCCAGCTGGGCCTCGACCAGCCCCGTCTGTGGGTCCGCTTCGAGGTGCTTATGCAGGGTCCCGTGCGCCGCGGCCGCCCAGAATTCCACGGCAATGAGCAGGATCTGCTCGCGCGCGGTCAGGGCGCCGGCAGGTCCGGCGTCACGTTTTCGCCCCAGTGCCTCGAGTACAAAGCTCGTAATGGGGTAAATGCCGCGCCAAGTCTCAGTCATGGATCCAAATCCCGGTTAGTAAAGCTAATAATATCAGATGAGTTAAGAGTGACTCTTAATGTCAGTTACTGCAAGCGCGCCGCCCGAATCGCTCTCCTACCCACTACTCCTACCCCCGATCCCCCCAATCCAACGCCCTGCCAGCTGCAGCATAAAGTACGTTGATCATTGCATGCAGTACGCGATATTCTCCCTGTAGGTACATGAGGCGAAAGCCTTTAGATCGGAATAACAACTAAGGCGGCAGCGCGAGGCAGCCCGAACCGCCAGGACGAAGGCCATGGACACCACTCTCTCCCACAGACTTGAAGCGGCCGTTCTGCAGCTCGCCGGCGACGGCACGCTCAAGGAGAGACTCGCCGCTGCGTTTCGCGAACATTTGGACGACATCGACGAACTCGAATTGCCTGGCGAAGTGCAACTCGAGTATGCCCAGATGTCCAGAACGATGCACCTGGCGCGCGCGCTGCCCGGCGACAACGTGGTGCGCGCTTCGGTGCGCAAGCTTTCCAATGAAGATGCGCTGCGATTCTCCGCACTGATCGTCCGCGTGCACGCGCTGCGAATGCAGAGCATCGTCGCGGGCACCAAGTCACCGGCGCGCATGGGCGCCACGCCACGGGCCACGACCTCGCTGGTCTCGTTGCTCGCGATTGAGGGCGGGAGCGGCAGCGCTTCGCGCACGGGACTGTCGAATAACCCCTGAGAACATCGCGGCGCGGCTGCGGCGCAGGCCTCAGTCAATCTTGAATTCGATGGTGTCCCAGCGCGTCGTCTCTTCATGGCGCGCCTGGTGGCGAATCGCGTCCACCAGCCCCCGCTCTTCCCACCGCGCCCGCTCAGCGGTCAGCATCACGATTGCAGTGGGCAATACCAGCTCGCTCCCGAATCCGGGCAGCAGGATCACCGGCTTCTCACTGGCCTTGGCATAGTTGAGCTGGAACACCAGCAGCTCGCGATGCATCGCGTACAGGCTGGAGAGCGCCACCACCGCTTCCGCGGACGCCATCTGCTGGCGCAGCGCCTCGTGCAGGCCTTCAGTGGAGGTGTCGACGGGGCGCTGTTCCGGGCCGCCGCAATTGCGATAATAGAAATTGCGGGCGCTCTCGAGAAACTCGAAGACCCGCAGGTAGTCATCACTGAGCTCGAATGCGTGGGTGACGAATACCCGTATGGGATCGCGCTGTGCCATGGCTTTAAGTGTACTGTGCCCGCCTTGATGAGGGAAACCGTTGCGACTGCTCGTTTATAACATTCGTTATGCGACTGGCGCGGGCCCGGCCTTTCACCTGCCGGTCCCAGGCGCTGGATACCTGCGCAGCAGCAAACATGTCCTGGAAGACATAACCCAGTTCATCCGCCAGGAGAGCCCTGACCTGGTGGGCCTGATCGAGGTGGACACCGGCTCCATTCGCAGCGGCATGGTCAACCAGGCGGAGCATATTGCGGCCTCGCTGGGCCATTACACCGCGTACGAGTGCAAGTACGGCTCGCGCTCCTTCAACAACCTGCTGCCGATCGTGCGCAAGCAGGCCAATGCACTGCTGGCCGCTCCGAGCGTCACGGGTGAGCGCTTCCACTATTTCGACACCGGCATCAAGCGCCTGATCATTGAACTGGAATTAGACCAAGTCTGCGTATTTCTCGTGCATCTGTCGCTGAAGTACCGCCACCGGCAATACCAGTTGCGCACGCTCTACGACCTGATCGCGGGCGCAACCAAGCCGGTTATCGTGGCCGGGGACTTCAATACGTTCTGGGGTACGCACGAAATTTACCTCTTCATGCGTGCGGCGGGCCTGCACAGCGCCAATACGCAGGGCCTGCTGTCCTATCCGGCACGCCACCCGCGTGTCGAGCTCGACTTCGTCCTGGTCAGTGCCGGCATCAAAGTCACCGGATTTCGCATTCCGGAAGTGCGTTACAGTGATCACCGCCCGCTGATCTGTGATTTTGAAATAAGCTAGGCCTCGAGGGATAGACCATGAGCAGTAGCAATGCCTGGCGGCTGGATCGCGAAGCTGACGGCATCGCCTGCCTGACGCTGGATCGGCCCGGCACGTCGGCCAATTCCCTGAGTCGCGCCGTGCTCGTCGAGCTCGGTGAGCAGCTGCGCACGCTCCACAGCGATCCGCCGCGCGGCCTCATTATCCGTTCCGGCAAGAACTCGGGATTCATCGCGGGCGCGGATGTGCGGGAATTCACCGCCTTCCGGAGCGAGGCCGATGCCCTGGAAACCATCCAGAATGGCCAGCGCGTCTTCGCGCAGCTCGAGGCTCTCCCCTGCCCCACCGTGGCGGCCATCCGCGGCTTCGCGCTGGGTGGTGGCCTGGAGCTGGCACTGGCCTGCCGCTACCGCGTGGCGGTCGACGATGAGCGCCTGTCCCTGGGGCTCCCGGAGGTGCAGCTGGGCATCCATCCCGGCTTTGGCGGCACGGTGCGCGCGGTGCGGCTGCTCGGTGTGCGAGCGGCCATGGAACTGATGCTGACTGGAAAGCCGGTGCGGGCCGAGCGTGCGCGCGCGATCGGGCTGGTTGATCGGCTGGTGAGCGCAGCTGAGCTCGAGGGCGAGGCGCACCGGATTCTGGCCCAAGGCCCGCCGCGCCGGCAGGCCCCGCTCCCCGATCGTCTGCTCAATCTTCCGGGCCTCCGCTCCCTGTTGCGCTCCTCGCTGGAGGCGCGGGTCGCGCGGCAGGCGCGGCGCGATCATTACCCCGCCCCCTACGCGATCATCGATCTGTGGGTCCGTTACGGCGCACGTGGGCAGGCCGCATACGATGCGGAGGCCCATTCGATCGCGGCGCTGTTTTCCAGCGAGACCGCACGGAGCCTGGTGCGCATGTTCCTGCTGCAGGATCGCCTCAAGTCCCTCGGTGGCAAGTCCGCGGTCCCGCTCAAGCGCGTGCACGTGATCGGGGCGGGCGTGATGGGCGGAGATATCGCCGCCTGGTGTGCGCTGCGTGGCCTTGAGGTGACGCTCCAGGATCGTGAGCAGCGCTTCGTCGACCCGGCGCTCAAGCGCGCGGCCGACCTGTTCGCCCGGCGAGTGCGCGATCCGGCCGAGCGCGCGGCGGCGCTCACGCGGCTGCGCGCTGACGTGGCGGGCGCCGGCGTCAGCACGGCGGACATCCTGATCGAGGCCATATTCGAGAACCTCGAGGCCAAGCGCGCGCTCTACGCACAGGCCGAACCGCGCCTGGGCGCCGCGGCGGTCCTCGCCAGCAACACCTCGAGCATCACGCTGGAACTGCTGGCCGAGCAGCTTCAGGATCCCGGCCGGCTCGTCGGCCTGCATTTTTTCAACCCGGTGGCGCAGATGCCGCTGGTCGAAGTGATTCATTCGGCGCAGACGAAGCCCGAGCCGCTGGCCGCGGCGATGGCCTTCGCGCGCCGCATCGACAAGCTGCCCCTGCCCTGCCGCAGCGGACCGGGTTTCCTCGTCAATCGCGTGCTATTTCCGTACCTGCACGAGGCGCTGTACGCCGCCGGCGAAGGGGTGCCGCTGGGCGTGATCGATCGCGCCGCGGTGGATTTCGGCATGCCGATGGGACCGATCGAACTGTCCGATGTGGTCGGGCTGGATGTCATCGTCCACGTCGGTGAGATCATCACGCGCGAGCTGGGGCGCGAGATGCCCCCGTACACGCAGCGGCTGCGCGAGCTGGTCGCGGCGAAGAACCTGGGGCGCAAGAGCGGCCAGGGCTTCTACACCTGGCAGGACGGCAAGCCGGTGCGCGCGCCGCACGCCACCGCTCCCCCGGAAGATCTCGCCGATCGCCTGATCCTCGCGCTCGTCAACGAGTGCGCGGCCTGCCTGCGCGAGCAGGTGGTGGCCGATGCCGACCTGCTCGACGCCGGCGTGGTATTCGGAACCGGCTTCGCGCCCTTCCGCGGCGGCCCGCTTAACTATGCGCGTACCCGCGGCATCAGCGCGGTCGTGGCGCGACTCAGGGAACTCGAAGCGCGCTACGGCAAGCGCTTCCACCCCGATGAGGGCTGGAGCGCGGGCGCAGGAAATTTGCTGTGCTAACATCGAACGATTGGCCTTTTCCTACGGGGTTCGCATGAGTGAGGGTCGTCCAGCCGACGTGGCGTTGCTGCGCAAGCTTTCGCCGCTGGGCGGGATGAAGAACGACAATATCGCCGCCCTGGCGCGCAAGGTGCACATCAGCGAGCTGGCGGCCAATCGCACCCTGTTCAAGGAAGGCGATACCGAGCGACGCTGCTACTGGCTCATTTCCGGCATGCTCGAGCTGCGCGAGGGCGATCGCACTGTGGCCATGATCAAGGGCGGCACGCCCGAGGCCCGCAACCAGCTCTCGCCCAAGCTCCCGCGGCGTCAAAGCGCGCGGGCCGTCGATGCCGTGGAATACATCGTCGTCGAAGCCGACCTGCTCGACATGATGATCACCTGGGATCAGACCGGCACTTACGAAGTCAGTGAGCTGCAGGCCCAGTTCGGCACCGGCGGGAGCGATGACTGGATGACCACGCTCCTGCAGACCAAGGCTTTTCATCGCATCCCGCCCGCCAACATCCAGGCGATCTTCATGCGCATGCAGCGCGTGGCCTGCCGCACGGGTGAAGTCATCATCCAGCAGGGCACCGAGGGCGATTTCTTTTACGCCATCGTCAGCGGCAAGTGCGTGGTGACGCGCGAGACGCCCCTCAATCGCGAGGGCATCCGCCTGGCGGAGCTCACGGTGGGCGAGACCTTCGGTGAGGAGGCGCTGATTTCCGAGGCCAAGCGCAATGCGACGGTCACCATGCTCACCGACGGGGTGCTGATGCGGCTCAGCAAGAATGACTTTCGCGAATTGATGAACGAGCCGCTGCAGCAGTGGGTGGACTACGCCGGGGCGCGCGCCATCATCGAGCGCGGCGGCCGCTGGCTCGACGTGCGGCTGCCCTCCGAATACCAGAACCTCGCGATCGAAGGCGCGCTCAACATACCCCTGTACTTCATCCGGCTGAAGCTGGCGACGCTCGATCGCAACGTCCCTTACGTCGTTTACTGCGACACGGGCCGGCGCAGCTCCGCGGGTGCATTCATCCTGCTCGAACGCGGCTTCGATGCC
>JANXYA010000383.1 GCA_025350345.1 Gammaproteobacteria bacterium | reverse complement strand
GGTCCACACCGACAGGGGGCTAGTCATGGTGAGCGGATCCGGGCCCATGCACGGTGGCGCTGACTCGACGGTGCGGCCAGTGCTCAGCTTCTGGCAGATCTGGAACATGTGTTTCGGATTCCTGGGGCTGCAGTTCGGCTTTGCCCTGCAGAACGCGCAGGTCAGCCGGATCTTCCAGACGCTCGGGGCCAGTGTCGATGCGATTCCCTCGCTGTGGATTGCCGCGCCGCTCACGGGGCTGCTGGTGCAGCCGATCATCGGCTACTGCTCGGATCGCACCTGGACGCGCCTGGGCCGGCGCCGTCCCTATTTCCTGGTCGGTGCGATGCTGGCTTCTGCGGCCCTGATCGCCATGCCGCTTTCCCCCGCACTCTGGATCGCCGCGGGCCTGCTGTGGATCCTCGATGCCTCGATCAATGTGTCGATGGAGCCGTTCCGGGCATTCGTCGGCGATCAGCTGGGGCCGGCGCAGCGGCCCGCGGGCTACTCCATGCAGAGTTTTTTCATCGGCATCGGTTCCGTAGTGGCGAGCGCTCTGCCGTGGCTGTTGACACGCATGGGGGTGAGCAACCATGCCACCACGGCATCCGGCCTGGCCGCCGTGCCTGATTCGGTGCGCTATGCCTTCGAGCTGGGAGCGGCGGTGCTGTTCCTCGCCATCGGCTGGACGGTCCTGAGGACGCGCGAATACCCGCCCGCGACCCTGCACGGCTTTCGTGACTCGGTCGCGACTCCTGAGGTACCGGTAGTGCCGATATGGGCGGGCGGTCGGCGCGTGAAGGGCCTGTTCTGGGCCGCGGTGGGTATTGCCTGCCTGGTCAGCGTGACGATGGCGCACCTCGACAAGCAGCTCTACCTGGTCGGTGCCGGCGCGCTGCTGTGGGGCCTGGCGCTGCTCGCACATGAGCTGACGGAGGGCGCGGGATTCTTTGGCACGATCATGCACGACCTGGAATTCATGCCGCACACGATGCGGCGGCTCGTGCCGGTGCAGTTCTTCTCCTGGCTGGCGCTGTTCGCGATGTGGATCTACACCACTCCGGCCGTGACGCAGGTGCATTTTCATTCGACGGATCCGGCCTCGGCGGCCTACAACGAGGGCGCCAACTGGGTGGGCGTGATGTTCGGCGCCTACAACGGCTTCGCGGCCCTGGCAGCGGTGATCATCCCGTTCATGGTGCGCCGCTTCGGGTTGCGTCGCACTCACATGGTCAATGTCTGGCTGGGCGGCATTGGCTTCCTCTCGATCGCCTTCATCCGCGATCCGAACTGGCTGCTGCTGTCGATGCTCGGCGTCGGCATCGCGTGGGCCTCGATCCTGTCGATACCCTATGCACTGCTGTCCGACAGCGTGCCGGCCCAGAAGATGGGCGTCTACATGGGCATCTTCAATTTCTTCATCGTGATTCCGCAGCTGGTCGCCGCCAGCGTGCTCGGGTTCCTGCTCAAGACTTTTTTCGGCGGCGCACCGATGCGGGCGCTGACGCTGGGCGGCGTGTGTTTCCTTATCGCCGGACTCCTGGCGCTGCGCGTGCCGGAGCCGGGAGATCCGCCCCGCACGATTTCCGGATGACCAGCCGGGTCGGCAGCACGACGCCCTCGGCGTGCTCCTCGCTGATCAGGCGCAACAGGGTATCGACCAGCACTTCGCCGGCGCGGCGCGTGTCCTGCATGACCGTGGTGAGCGGCGGGTTGGCGAGGCTGGCCGCGGGAATATCATCGAACCCGACCACCGAGACCTGGGCCGGCACCTCGATCTGCTTCTCCTGCAGCGCGCGCATGGCGCCCATGGCGATCAGGTCGCTCGCGGCGACGATGGCATCGAATTCCACGCCGCGCGCCAGCAGTTCATTGGCGGCCTCGAAACCGGACTGCTCGGTGCTGATCGCGTTGACCTGCGCGGCGGGGTCCACGCTCAGGCCCACGGTGGTGATCGCCTCCGTGTAGCCGCGGAAGCGCTCCATGAATTCCGGGTAATGATTGGAGCCATCGCCGAGGAAGGCGATGCGGGTGCGGCCCAGGCCGAGCAGGTGACGCGCCGCGTCGTAGCCGCCGCGAAAATTATCGCAGCCGATCGACAGCCCGGGCTGGCCCGCCAGCACCGCGCCCCAGCGCACGAAGTGCGTGCCGTGCTCGACGAGCTTCTCGAGGCGCGAGAGATAGAGCAGGTAATCACCGTACCCCAGCAGGATGATGCCGTCCGCCTTGCGGCTGTCTTCGTAGTCCTGGTGCCAGTCGCTCGACATCTGCTGGAAGGAGATCAGCAGGTCGTAGCCGCGATTGGCGCAGGCCCGGGTGATCGAGCCGAGCATGGTCAGGAAGAAGGGATTGATCTGCGACTCGTCGGGCGTCGGGTCCTCGAACAGGAGGAGGGCGAGGGTGTGCGAATGCTGGAAGCGCAGATTGGAGGCGTTCTTGTCGACCTTGTAGTTCAGCTGCTGCGCTATGGCTTCGATCCGCTTGCGCGTTTCGAGACTGACCATGGGGCTTCCGCGCAGGGCACGCGAGACCGTGGGCTGGGAAACGCCCGCCAGGTAGGCGATGTCGAACGACGTGGGCTTGCCCTGCATAGCCTTGAACCCCCCGCCACGCACTATGCCACAGCGCTGGCGGGCGACCTAAGTGCCTGAAACAGCGCAATTTCGGCGGAACCTATGCGTGGTGCTAGCATCCAACGATCATGAATACCCGGAATGTGCAGACGCTCTTCCTGGCGGCCCTGTTTTGCGCGCTTGCGGTCGGGCCGGGGGCTGCCGCCACCGCCACCGCCTCGGTGAGCGTCGGGCCGGTCGCCATCGGCGAGATCCTGCACAAGGCCCTGAAGGATCGCTATGGGGTCGATGAGGCGAAGGAGCTGCAGCAGGCGGTGACCCAGAGCCTCTCCCGCTCGCTCAAGGATGCGGGCGCCGAGCCGGGTGAGGGCGGTGCCGTGCGGATTGAAGTGCTCATCGATGCGGCGACGCCGACGCACCCGACACGACGGCAGTTGAACGAGAACCCCTCGCTCGACTATCTCGCTTCGGTCTCCCGGGGTGGCGCGGAACTGCACGCGGTATTGCGCAATGCCGACGGCAAGGTGCTCGATCGCGTGTCCTACGATTACTACGCCTACTCCCTCCGGGAAACCTCGCTGTCGGGCGGTGCCTGGGGCGATGCGTACATCGCGATCGATCGCTTTTCGGACCAGGTCGCCAGGCACTGGCGGCAACTGTCGGCGGCACCGCCGGCGAGTTAAGCCAGGCGGGTGTACAGCACCCCATGCGCCGGGATCGTGAGGCGCGCGCCTTCCAGGTTTCCTTCAGGCAGGCCGTGCCCGCTCAGAGTGGTGCCTGAGAGCACGCGCGGCAGTTCAGCCGAGGCGGGCTGCGGCGAGAGATTGAAGGCCACCAGCAGCCGCTCCTCGCCCAGCCTGCGCGTGAAGGCGAGCACCGCGTCGGTGGCCACCAGGAACTCGATGTCACCCCACAGCAGCGGCGGATGTTGCCGGCGCCAGCGCATCAGCCGCCGGAACGCCTGCAGCGCCGAGGCCGGATCGCGCTCCTGCACTTCCACGGCGAGCGCGAGGTGCTCGGCCGGCAGGGGCAGCCAGGGCGTACCTGTGCTGAAGCCACCGCGTTCGCTCTTGCGCCAGGGCATCGGCGTGCGGCAGCCATCGCGGCCCTTGAACTTGGGCCAGAAGGCGATGCCATAAGGATCGCGCAGCGACTCGAAGGGCACGTCCGCTTCGCGCAGCCCCAGCTCCTCGCCCTGGTAGATGCATACCGAGCCGCGCAGCGAGCAGACCAGCGCGGTGAGCTGCGTGGGCAGGTGGGGCGGCGAATCGGGGCGGCCCCAGCGGCTGAACACGCGCTGCACGTCGTGGTTGGAGATGGACCAGCAGGGCCAGGCTTCGGCGGATGCCGCCAGTGCGCCTTCGACCGTGGCGCGAATATGCGCGGGGGAGCGTTCCGAGCTCAGCAGCTCGAAGCTGTAGCCCATGTGCAAGCGCCCCGGGCGCGTGTACTCCGCGATCGTCGCATTGGAGTCTTCGGCCGAGATTTCCCCGAGTGTCACGGCGCCCGGATACCGGTCGGTCAGCCGGCGCAGCTCCTCGATGAACGGGAGGTTCTCGGGCCGCGTGTTGTTGTACACGTGGTACTGGTAGGCGTAGGGGTTGTCGGGCAGGAAGCCCCGACCGGTGCGCAGCTCCACGGGCTTGGGCGGGTTGTCGCGCAGCTGCGGGTCGTGGAAGCAGAAATTGATGGCGTCCAGCCGCATGCCATCGACCCCTCGATCGAGCCAGAAGCGCACATTGTCCAGCACCGCGCGCCGCACTTCCGGGTTGTGGAAATTCAGGTCGGGCTGGGAGCTGAGAAAATTATGCAGGTAGTACTGCGAGCGGCGCGGCTCCCACTTCCAGGCGATGCCGCCGAATATCGACAGCCAGTTGTTGGGCGGGCCGCCGTCGGGGCGCGGGTCGGCCCACACGTACCAGTCGGCCCTGGGATTGCTCCGGTCCTGCCGGCTCTCGGCGAACCAGGCGTGTTCCGATGAAGTGTGGCTGAGCACCTGGTCGATGACGATCTTGAGCCCCAGGCCGTGCGCCTTGCGCAGCAGGCGGTCGAAATCCTCCAGCGTGCCGAACAGCGGATCGACGGCGCGATAGTCGGCGATGTCGTAGCCGAAGTCCGCCATCGGCGATTTGAAGAACGGCGAGACCCAGATGGCCTCGACGCCGAGGCTCGCCACATAGTCGAGCCGCTCGATGATGCCCGGCAGGTCACCGACCCCATCACCGTTGGTGTCGAGGAAGCTGCGCGGATAAATCTGGTAGATGGCGGCACCCTGCCACCAGGCAGGCCGCTGCATCGACG
>JANXYA010000049.1 GCA_025350345.1 Gammaproteobacteria bacterium | reverse complement strand
GTCGGCACCAGGGACCACTGCTCCCCATGGATAAACCCGCTGCTCGATTCCCCCGGCCGCAGCGTAGTTCCACTCTGCTTCGGTGGGCAGGCGGCCGCCGTCCCAGATGCAGAACGCGAGCGCCTCGTACCAGGTGATGCAGTTCATCGGCTTGCTCTCGTTTGCCCCGGGGCCGGCCGTCCACGTCGGGTACAAGCAGTTGGCGCCGCCGGTGCGCGCCGTACCGGCGGTTCGCGAAGCGCCGCCGGCGCGCCAGGCGCCCGCGGCGCCGGCTGAAAGCCACCAGCAGCGCGAGCCCGATCGCCGTTCCGATCGCAACAGTCGCGACTGATTCCGGCTGGTGCCCGCGCGCCGCTTCCTACGGCGGCAGTACGCGCGCCATCAGCTCGACGCCGCTGCAGCGGCGGTGGGCGCCGACCAGGCGATGCGCGTCGCGGCAAACCCGGGCAGGCTCTCGCAGCGGCTGACCAGGGCGCGCAAGGCCGGATACTGCTCCGGCCGCGGCGCGGCACTCAGCGCGCCATCCAGGAAGGTCGTGGCACAACTCACGCTGATGTCCGCCTGCGTCAAGCGCTCGCCGACCAGCCAGGTGCCGCTGCTGCGCTCGCAGCTGCGGTCGAGCTCGGCAAGTGCGCCATGCACCTGCGTGCGCAGGCGCTCCAGCCAGGGCTCGTGCCGCTTCTCGTAGGGGCGAAACACGCGTTCGTAGACC
Organism: Gammaproteobacteria bacterium; assembly: GCA_025350345.1. Classification (GTDB taxonomy): domain Bacteria; phylum Pseudomonadota; class Gammaproteobacteria; order Steroidobacterales; family Steroidobacteraceae; genus FEN-1191. The sequence goes on along the minus strand of JANXYA010000049.1, from coordinate 27,689 downwards.
TGCAGGGCGCCTTTCTCCGCCGCTCCGATGGCGATGGCGACGAGGCGCAGGGCGGCGCGGCGCGGTGCGCCCGTGGCGGGCAGCAGCGCACGCGCGGGGCCCACGAGATCATCGAGATAGTCCAGGATCGCCGCCGAGTCGATCAGCGCTTCGCCGTCGTCGGCGATGAGGGTCGGTACGCGACCGAGCGGATTGTAGGCGCGGATGCGCTCGAAATCGCCGCCGACCGACCAGTCGCGATGTTCGAAGCCGATTCCGAGCAGCTTCATGCTGATCGCCACGCGGCGGACAAACGGTGAATCGAACATGCCGATGAGGATCACGACCGGGTCCCCTTCGGCGCCACAGGGGCGCCGCTCTTGCTGGCGGAATTCTACCGCGCCGGCGGGGGTTGCGGCACTCACCCGGCCGGCAGGAAGATGCGTCATGGATCCCATCGTCAGCACGGAATGGCTCGCCGCCAGGCTGGCGGACCCGGACCTCGTGGTACTGGATGCCACGTGGTACATGCCTGGGGACAAGCGTGATGCCCGCGGGCTGTTCGCGGCGGGGCGCATTCCGGGGGCGCGTTTCTTCGATATCGACCTGATCGCGGATCGTGAATCGGGACTCCCGCACATGGTGCCCGCTGCGGGCCGCTTCGCGCAGCTGGTCGGGGAACTGGGCGTCTCTAATGCAAGTCGCATCGTATGCTATGACCAGCTCGGCATCTTCTCCGCGGCCCGCGGCCGCTGGATGCTGCGGCTGTTTGGTCACGAGCAGGTCGCGGTGCTCGACGGCGGATTGCCGAAGTGGCGCAGCGAAGGACGCGCGCTGCAGGAGGGTGCGATCACTGCGCCCGTTCCGGCCGTGTACAGGACCGCGCTGCGCGCCGGATTGCTCCGTGGGATGGGGGACCTGCTGGACAATCTCCGCTCGGGGCGTGAACTCGTGCTCGATGCCCGTTCCGCCGATAGATTCCATGCCAGGGTGAGCGAGCCGAGGCCGGGGCTGCGCAGCGGGCACATACCGGGCGCCCGCAGCCTGCCCTATGCCGAGCTGCTGACCCCTGAACAGACGTTGCGCCCGCGCGAGGAGTTGCGCGAGCGCTTCGCGCGCGCCGGCGTGGATGAACACAGCGCCGTGATCACGAGCTGCGGCTCGGGCCTGACGGCGGCGATATTGAACCTCGGCCTGGCCGTGGCCGGCCTGCCCGAGGGCGCCCTCTATGACGGGTCCTGGGCGGAATGGGGCGCGCGTGCCGACACACCAATAGGGACTGAATGATGTACACGCTCTACGACTTTCTCGATTCCGGCAATGGCTACAAGATCCGCCTGCTGCTGGCGCAGCTGCAGCAGCCTTACCGCTACGTCGAACTCGACATCACGCGCGGTGAGACGCGCACGCCGCAGTTCCTGGCCAAGAATCCGAACGGCCGCATCCCGACGCTGGAGTTCGAGGACGGGCAATGCCTGGCCGAATCGGATGCCATCCTGTGTTATCTGGCCGAGGGCACGGCCTTCCTGCCCACCGAGCGGCTGGCGCGCGCGCAGGTGCTGCAGTGGATGTTCTTCGAGCAATACAGCCACGAGCCCAACGTGGCCACGCCGCGCTTCATCATGCACCACCTGCCCGCGGACCATCCGCGCCGCGCCGAACTGCCGCAACGCCAGGAGCGTGGTCGCGCGGCACTCGCGGTGATGGAGGGGCAGCTCTCCACGCGCAGCTACTTCGTGGGCGAGCGCTACAGCATTGCCGACATCGCGCTGTATGCCTACACGCACGTGGCGGAGGAGGCTGGGCTCGAGCTCGCCCCGTTCCCCGCGATTCGCGCGTGGCTGGCGCGTGTGGCGGCGCAGCCGCGCCATGTGCGCCTGCTTGATCGTCCGGCCAGCCGCTGAGGCGGCGGCGCCAGCGGGGCTAGCGCAGGCGGTCCAGGCGCGGCCCGGGCCACCAGTTCCAGCGTCCGGCCAGCGCAAATATCGCCGGACCGAGCAGCAGCCGCACGAGCGTCGCGTCGATCAATACCGCTACGGCGAGCGTGAAGCCGAGCATCCTGATGAACAGGAACTCGCCCAGGCAGAAGGCGCCGAACACCGCGATCATGATGAGTGCGGCGCTGGCGATCAGCCTCGCGGTCAGTCGCAGGCCATCGTCCATCGACTCTTCGTCCGTGCGGCCGGCCCGGTGGGATTCCAGCACCCGATGGAACAGGAACACCTCGTAGTCCATGCTCAGCCCGAACACGATGCAGAAGGCGAGGATGGGAATATTGGGAAAGACGCCGTCCTGGAACACCCAGACGAGCGCGCCCAGTGAGGCCGCCACCGAAATCACGTTCAGCAGCACGGCCTTCAGGGCGATCGCCACGGAACGGAAGCCGATCAGGAGCATCAGGAAACTGACGCCCAGCACGGTGGCGACGACCGCTGGACTGTGCGAGCGAACCGAGTCTTCGTAGTCGGCGTTCAGGGCAGGCAGGCCGCCGACCAGGATCGAGGCGGCGCTCTCGGGCAGCACGAAGTTGCGCCCGGCGCGGATGTCGCGTACCAGCTCGGTCAGTGCGATGCTGTCGGTCCCGGCCGCCGGAATGAGCGCGACCAGGGCCGTGCGCAGGTCACGGCTGGCAAACATGCGGTGCAATTGGGGCAGCGCCTTCGTGACCGGGACGCCCGCCGCCTCGGCCAGGACGGCGGCAGCGCTGAGCTCGCGCACCGCGCCGACTCTGGCGTCACGGCCCAGCTGGCGCGAGACATCCGCGAGCAGGGCGCGCCCGCGCGGATCATCCACGCTCACCCCGGCGGGCAGCCCGACCAGCACTTCAATCAGCTGTGACAGATCTGGCTGGCCCATGGCCTGAAGCTGTGTCATCGCGCGTACCGAGGCGGCGGAGCGCGGCAGCCACTGCCCGCGCGGCAGGCTGATGCGCAGATCCAGGGCGTGCACGCCGAGCAACAGGAGCGGCGCCAGTCCACACAGCAGGAACAGCGCGGGGCGCCGGAACAGTGCGCCCGTCGCGCGGCTCCAGGAACCGTGGGGCAGCGACCAGCGCCTGGGCCACGGCACGGGCCAGGCATTGATCCGGCTGCCGAGCCTGGCGAGCAGGGCCGGCAGCAGGGTGCAGGCCAGCAGCACGGCGACGGCCAGCACGATCAGTCCACCCACCGCGATCGAGCGGATCTCGTTGATCGGCACGAGCAGCAGTGCCGCGAATCCCACGGCAATGCCGGCTGCCGACAGCAGGATGGTATGACCGGCGCTGCGACGCGTCCGCCGGGCCGCCGCGGGGCCGTCGTGACCGGCGGCGAGCTCCTCGCGAAAGCGGCCGACCATCAGCAGGGCATAGTCGATGCTGAGTCCGAGTCCCAGCATGGAGACGACGTTGATCAGCACGATCGAGAGCGGCAGGACGCGGCTCGCGAGCGCGGCGATCCCGAGTGCGATCGGAATGCAGACCATGCCGGCGATCGCCGGAAGGAGCGCCGCGGGCACCGAGCGGAACACCAGCAGGAGCAGCAGCAGGACGAGCGGCATCACCCGCGCCTCGGCCGCCTGGGCTTCCGTCGCGCTGACGCGCCGCAGGTCGGCATTGAGTGCCGCCGCGCCCGTCCACTGGAGCGAGAGCGCCGGGGCAGAGCCACGCAGCTCACGCTCCAGCATCGCGGTGAGCGCGCGCAGCTGCGTGAGCGTCGCGTCCATCGAGCCCGCCGGATCCTTCGGCCGCACGAGTATGACGGCACCCTGTCCCCTGGCGCCCAGGAACAGCACATCGTGCGTGTTCTCGTAACTGAGCAGTCCGGCGACGTGCGGATCGACTTCCAGGGCCGCGGTCAGTCGATGGCTCAGCTGCTCGGCCGTGATCGCATCGCCGGGGGCGATGCCGCTGGCCACCAGGATCAGCGGGTCGGCGAAGGCGCTGTCGAATTCGCTGCGCAGGAGCTGCGCGACGCGCTCATGATCCGAGCCGGTGACGCGCGCAGCGGTTTCCAGCCGCGCCTCGAGCCCCGAGGCGAGGGGCAAAGAAGCGATGAGGACCAGCAGCCACAGCAGCAGCGTGCCCCGGCGCCCGGCGCCGTGGGTTCCATCAGGACGCGGCGGCTTCACGGCAGGTCCGCGCCCGCGGCGGCACGCAGCGATGCGCGCTGCGCCGCCGTCTCGCCCAGTCGTCGCGACAGCGCGGGCGGTGGCGAATGGCCGGTACGGAACAGGCACAACAGGTGCTCGTCCGCACCAACACGCAGGCGTTCTGCCAATCGCGCCTGCGTCTCCGGAAAATCCAGGATCTGGCTCAGTGGCTGAACGTACAGGCCCATCCGGCCCAGCTCGAGCCACAATCGCATCAGGCTGCGCCCGGCCTCGAGCACATCTGCCGGCTCCCTGCCCCGGGCGCGCAGGGCCAGCAGCGTGCTGTCCTCGTGGACCAGTCGCGGCGTCAGGGCATTGAGCAACGCGGCGAGGTGCAGGCGCCGGAACCAGGGATGCACCGGCGGGCTCAGCAGGGCCGCCAGCACGCGCCCTTCCAGCGCGCTCAGCGACAGGCACGCGCTGCTCAGTCCATCGGCCGCCGTCGAGTCGGCCGCCATTGCGTCGGGGGCATCGCCATCGTGGCGCAACCACTGCCGCAATTCGGCGGCTATGCCGGGTTCATCCAGCATGTGGCGATCGGCCGGGCCGAGCAGGTCGCGCACCTCCTCGCCGCGCAGCAGATCGAGCCGCTCGGCGGCGCGCAGCTGCGAATGCAGGGCCTCGCGGGCAGCCGGAGCAAGCTTCGGCGAAGTCAGCGGCAGCCGGCTGGTCCGGCGGCGCAGCAGGTCCTGCGGAACGAAGGCAGTGGGGTAGAGGTCCTCGCTGCGGCGGAACCAGCCGATGCGGTGCCGCTCGAGATCGATCGCAGCCTCGAACGCCAGCCCCAGGCCCGCATCGCTTGCCACGATGAGGAGCGATTCCACGAACGTGCCCAGTGACAGGAGCAGGTCGCGGTGTCCCGGATCCGATTGCACCAGGTGCCGGCGCGGGTCGAAGTCCAGGCGGATGGCGTCGGCCTGGTAGTGCAGCAGCCAGGGCTGGGTGTTGTGGGCCGAGGGCGCGCGCCGCGCCAGCCACTCGCGCTCCCGCAGGGCTGCGAAGTCAGTCACCGGCAACCTCGAGCTGGAAGAAGTTCAGGCGCTGCATGACGCGTCCGCCCATCCTGAGGAACTGCGTGCGGGCCGCGACGTTGTCGTCCTCGACATAGGTGGAGCGGATCGCGCGATAGCCGTGGGCACGCAGGTTGCGAAACAGCTGCCGCTGGAGCAAGGCCTGGTAGCCCAGGCCCCGGCAGCTGGCGACGACGCCGGCGACCACGAACAGCGCGTCGCGCCGATAGCGGTGGCGCGTGAGCAGCAGCCGCAGCTGGTTGTACAGGTTCAGGTTGCCGTCGACCTTCGCCAGGAATTCCGAGATGTCGGGCAGGCAGATGGCGAAGGCGACGGGTTGGCCATGGCGGGTGAGGTACATGAGCAGCCGCTCGTCCATGATGTGCACCAGCTCGGCCATGCGTTCATGCAACTCGGGCAGGGAGATGCTGGTGTAGTAGGGCCGCTCGGCAAAGCAGGTGTTCAACAGCTGGTGAAACAGCGGTATCTGTTCGCCAAAGCGGCGGCGGTCGGCGTAGTGGATCTCCAGCCCCTCGCCGGCGATTCGCCCGTCGTCAAAGCGGAACACGGCCGTGGCGTCGGGCCCGCTCTGCACGCTGTCGCAGATGTAGGTGGCCGAGGCAAAGCGCTCGCGAAACCCGGCCTGGCGGTAGTAGTCGGCGTAGTAGGCGTGGTTGTAGACGCTGTCGAGGATGCCGCGCTGGTCGAACCCGGCCGTGAGCACGCCGCCGTAGGCATTGGGCAGGAGGTTGCAGGGGCCAAACAGCGCGTGGCGCCCGGCATAGCTGCCCTGGCGGTGCAGTCCCTGGATGAGCGCGGCAAACGCGGCCGGATCCTCGATGAATTCCGTGAATCCGAACAGCTGCAGCGGCAGGCCGAACTTCTCGTCGAGTGCGGCATTCGAGTGCGCGGTGGTGCGCGCCACGATGGCGCCGCTCGCATCGCGCACCGCGAAGAAGGCGCAGTGCGTCGAGCCGCCGTCACCCTGCTGTTCGAAGTACTTCACGAGCTGTTGCCTGATCGGCGGCACGTACAGGGGCGTCGGGTAGATCCGCCGCGTCAGATCGAGCCACTCGGTCAGTTCACGGCGCGTGGTGATGGGCTGGAAGTGCATGGTGGCTTGCCTGTCAAAGCAGTTTCAGGTACTCGAGCAGGTCGGTCTTCTCCGCTTCGGTCAGGTGCTCGAAGGGAAAGGCGTGGCCCTGGTTGGACTGGCCGGGTTCGCGCGTGTCGTAGAGGCTCGGTTGTGCCCACGGCCGATAGCCGGGGGCGTAGACCCACACTCCATCGGCATCGGGCTGCAGGGCGATGCCGACACGGGAGAAATCGAGGGCGTGGCCGCCGACCCAGAAGCGCTGCGGCCGCGAGGCCGGGTGCAGCATGTCCCACAGCGTCGGTACGCTGCCGTTATGCAGGTACGGCGCCGTAGCCCAAAGGCCATCCAGCGGCGGTGCGGCGTAGCCGCCGGTCGCCGCCGCGTCGACACCCGCCGCGAATGGCGAACGCTTGAAGGCCGCGACCAGATTGGCTGTGACGAGCTGCGCACGCAGAGGATCGGTGCCGATGCGCTCGACCGGGACCAGGCGATTGGGAAAGCGCTCCAGGCTCACCTCGTCGATGCCTGCGCTGTACTCGCCATGGCAGCGGCTGCAGGAGTGCGCAAAGATTTCGCGGCCGCGCAGCGCGCGCTCGCGATCAATCGTTCCGGGAAATTTCGGCGGCGCATAGCCGCGCAGGAACTGCGCGATCTGCCGCACGCGCGGCAGCGAGCGGATCGCGACCTTGGGCTCGATGCCCATGACCGGCGTCGTCACCGCGTTCATGATCGGTGCGAAATCCTGGTAATGCGCCTCTGTCGCCTCGGCGGCGGTCCGTTCCTCGAAGCGCGCCTGTCCGGCCGGCGCATCGCCGCCATCCCAGAAGGCCGAGGAGCGCAGCCGCAGGCTGGCCAGATCCGGCACCGAGGTGGAGCCCCGATCGGCGGGGACGAGCGCAGCCGGCAGCACCCCGAACATGCGCTTGGCAGCGCCGAGCCCGTTGATGAAGCCGCTCGAGCCGCCGTGAAATCCCAACGGGTAGTCCGGCGTCGTCGCCGCGATCTGGGCCAGGTGGCGGGACAGCGCCGGCAGCACGCGCCCGGCAATCGTGTGAAACTCGCGCCGGTCCAGCTGCGGGTAGAGCGCCTGCAGGGCCGCGAGGAATCGCTGCGGATCACGGACTGCGGCGCCGAGCGCGCGCGTCACAGCGATCCCGAAGGCCTGGTAGTTGACCGAGGTGTTGGGCAGGCCCAGCCAGACTTGCGCCTGTGGCATGCCCTGCGCGTCGTAGCTCACGCCCGCATGACAGGCCGCACAAGTCACGTTGGCCACTTCCAGCCTGAATCCCAGCACCGGGCTGCTGATGGTGCCGGCGGTAATTCCCATGGGCCGTGCAAAGTGCGGTGCAGGCTGGCCGGCCGGCCAGTTGGCGATGCCCGCGGGTGTGATGAAGCCGAACTCCTGGAATACGGCGCCGAGGCCGTCCAGATCGGCCGGCGTCAGCGGGTGCGATTGCCGTTCCAGCAGGAACGCGGTGGTGACGACCTTCCAGGGGAAAGCGTTGGTCTGCAGGGTCTGCGTGCTCAGGCCATTGAGGTCATCGAACAGAAAGCGCATCCGCCCGGCGTCGGCGTCGCCCAGGCCCGCGACCGGATTGGCCTGCAGGTCCGCCGACGTGGCCGCCAGGTAAACCTGCGGGCCGCGGCAGGCGGCCAGCAACACCAGCGCCAGGGCAACGCCGGGGAGGGCTGCAGACAAAGTGGCGCGGCGTAGCATGGCGGCTACACCGTCGCCGGCGCGGCGCGCAGCAGGTAGCGGTTCTTGATGCTCGCGCGGCGCGCGGCGAAAGGCCCGGTGCCCATCTTGTGCAGGTTCACGCGGATGCGCGTGGCCTGCGAGAGCTCGCGCGCCGCATTGGCAAAGTCGCGGTTGCTGGCCTGCAGGTAGGTGCAGACGCCCGCTTCGAGCTCCGCGGCGATGGCTGCGCTGGACGCGGCTGAGGGCTGGTCGCGCCACTCCACGTGCACGGTGACGCTGCCGCTCAGGTCGCTGTGCTCCTCGAGCGCCAGCACGAAGCCGTGGATGCGCTGCGCCAGCTGCGGATTGCGATACAGGCCGTGCTCGATGTCCTGCGGGTAGATGTTCGCACCCATGACCGAGACCGTACTGTCGCGCCGCCCGAACAGGAACAGCAGCGGCATGCGCATGCTGGCGCGCGGCATGGCCGTTGCGGCACCTCCGGCGGCGGCCCCGCACCGTGCGAGCGTCGCTGCGATTTCGCCGAAGGACCTGACCATGCCTTCGTCGTGCAGGTTGTAGCGCAGCTTCGGGCAGCACACCGAGGTATTGCCCAGCGTGAAGATGAGCTCATCGCGCGTGTTGACCTCGATGTAGCTTTCGCAGGGGTTGTACTGGAAGATCATCGGGATCCGGTCCTCCCCTTCGCCGAGGATCGCGTAGCGCAGCCTGGCATCCGCGGCGATGCGCTGGCGCAGCGCGACGGTGAAATCGGTCTCGCCGCCGATGCCGACCTGCACATCGGAGGCACCGTACCCCGACAGCACCTTGATGAAGCGCTTCTGCAGGTGTGATCGCAGCGCCTCGGTCATCGCCTCGCCCGCCACCAGTCCGTACAGCCGGTAGTCGCTGAGCGGCAGTCCGGAGGTCTCGAGCTCGTCGCACAGGTGCTTGAGAAAGGGCGGGTAGGCCGTGATGAGGTAGTCGTACTTCGGCCCGAAGGCCCGCAGCGTGGCGATGATGGTGGGCACGTCGGGCCCGGCCGACTTGACCATCGCGACGCGGCGCATCGCGGCGGTGAAATTGACGCCGGTCGCCCAGGCTCCCATCGAGAATGCGTTGATGCAGAACAACCGCTCGGTGGGAAATTCGAGACGGATGTAGTTGCCGATGTTGCGATGGATGTCTTCGAGCTCCGCCGCGCAGCGCAGCCAGTTGAAGGGCTGCCCCGTCGAGCCGGAGGATTCGTCCACGGTCGAGCCGGGCAAGTCCCAGCGGCCCTGCCGGCACTGACTTTCCAGCGTGTACACGCCGGCGTAGTTCTCGCGCGTCGTCTCCGGAAACTCCGACAGTGCCGCGGTGTCGGCCGGGACGCGCTGTGCTGCGAGAAACCGCTGGTACGCCGGCACGGTAGCCGTCGCCAGCCGGCAGTTCAGGTACGCCATCAAGGCGGCCAGGCGACTGAGCGCCTCCGGGTAGTGGCGGGCGCACAGTCGCCACAGCTGGAAGTGGCTGCGGACCAGGCGCAGCGCCAGCGAAACGGCGGCGCAGGCGGCCTTGGCGCAGAACACCGGAAGCAGGGCACGCGCGGCGCGAGCCTGGCCTGCGGTCCTTGAAATCGGGCTGATTGCTTGGGTTTCCATGGGGCCAACGATGCCCCAGGGCTACTTGCCGGTGGCTTACCGGGTACCTACAGATCGTTTACAGCCCGCGGGCGCTGCTTTAACCCGCTGAAAGTGCTAGGATTCCACGCAGTGAGCGGCAGCCAGCAGATGCGTCTTTCCAGGCTAAGGGTACTGTGCAAGCTCCAGGCGCTGGTCCTCGTGATCGCGCAGCTGGGGGCGCAGGCGCACGCCTACTCGCACCTGACCGTAGCGCGCGACGCCAATGACGAGCCGCAGCGCGTCCATGCACTGACCTGCAGCGAGTGCGTGGCCTTTGCACCGCTCCTGGCCACCGTGGGCGGTTCAGCGGTTCCTCTGCTGCATCTGCCGGCACGCGCATCCTCCGTCATCGCCTTTCAGGCGCAGCTGCAGCCGCGCGCCGCCACTCACACTGCCTATCGCTCTCGAGCCCCGCCCGCTCACCCGTAGCTCTCGGCACGGGTCCGGCCGCCGCGGCGGTCCGGCGATTCTCATGAGTTTGGAGAGGCGGTCCCATGATCAGATACAAGGCTATAGGCGTATTGCGCCTGGCGGCGTTGAGCCTGCTGGCGCTGGCGGTGATGCCGGCGCGTGCGTCCGAGCTGAGCGAGCTGCGATCGGAGCTCGACGCGGTGAAATCAAGCTACCAGGAGGAGCTCAGCGCGCTCGAGGCGCGCGTGGCACAGCTCGAGTCGCAGCTCGCCGCGGCCTCGAGCGCTGCGGCGTCCAGCGCCGCGCCGCCGGTTGCGGCGGCGGAGGTCCCGGCCCCTGCTGCCGTGGCGTTGCCACCCAGCGTTCCGGGAGGCGGGGGCGGACAGAATGCCTTCAATCCGGCCATCTCGGTCATTCTCGGCGGCCGCTATGCGCAGCTGTCCGAGGATCCGGCGACTTATCGCATCGCCGGCTTCATGCCGGCGGGCGAGGGAGTGGGCCCGGGCCCGCGCGGCTTCACCCTGGGTGAATCCGAGCTGTCGCTCGCAGCCAACGTCGATCCCTATTTCTTCGCCAATCTCACCACCGCCATCACCGGCGACAATTCGATCAGTGTGGAAGAGGCCTACGTCAAGACCTTCGCCCTGCCCTCCGGCCTGTCGATCAAGGCGGGGCGGTTCTTCTCCGGCCTGGGCTACCTGAACGAAGTTCACAGCCACGCCTGGGATTTCGTGGACCAGCCGCTCATTTACCAGGCGATGTTCGGCGGGCAGCTGGCGCAGGACGGCGCCCAGCTCAAGTGGGTGGCACCGACGGACATTTTTGTCGAACTCGGCGCGGAGACCGGCAACGGCGCGCAGTTTCCGCGCACCAGCCTGCAGGGCAACGGCCTCAACGGCGGCGCGCTGCTGGCGCATGTGGGCGATGACATCGGCGATTCGACCAGCTGGCGCCTCGGACTGTCGTGGCTGGACGCGCGCGCCGAAGACCGCAGTTTCACCGACATCACGGCGGGCGGTGTTCCGAACGATGAGGCATTCACCGGCGATTCGCACACCTGGGTGGTCGATGGGATCCTGAAGTGGTCACCGCACGGCAATGCCAACGTGCACTCGCTGAAGCTGCAGGCGGAGTACCTGCAGCGCACCGAGGACGGACAGCTCGCGGCGACGATCAATCAGCTGACGCTGTCGGCGCCTTACCGCAGCCGGCAATCGGGCTGGTACGCACAGGGCGTGTATCAGTTCATGCCGCGCTGGCGCTTCGGCGCCCGCTACGACGCGCTTGATTCGGGCAGCACTTACATCGGCCTCATCGACAGCGGCCTGCTGCCTCCCATCAGCTTCCCGACGCTGGCGCCGGCCAAGCCGACCCGCGTCAGCGTGATGTTTGACTGGAATCCCAGCGAGTTCACGCGACTGCGTGCGCAGTACGCCTGGGACGATGCGCGCCTCGACCTCCGCGATCGGCAGCTCATGCTGCAATACCTCTACAGCATCGGCGCGCACGGCGCCCACAAGTTCTAGGAGCCATGATCATGAACAGTATTGTGAAAATTGCCGCGGCCATCCTGATTGCCGCCGTGACGCTGCCCGCGCAGGCTGCCATCAGAGTGCTGGCCACGACGCCGGAGTGGGCCGCGCTGACGCGGGAACTGGGCGGCGACAAGGTCGATGTGTACGCCGCGACCAGCGCCTTCCAGGACGTGCACCGCGTCGACGCCAAGCCCAGCCTGGTGGCGCGGGCGCGCAATGCGGACCTGGTGGTCGCGGCCGGTGCCGAGCTCGAGATCGGCTGGTTGCCGGTACTGCTGCGCGAATCGGGCAACGCGCGCATCCAGCCGGGCAACCCCGGCAACTTTGAGGCCGATACCAATCTGCGGCTGCTCGAGGTGCCCTCCGCCGTCGATCGCTCGATGGGCGATGTGCACCCCCTCGGCAATCCGCACGCGCACCTGGATCCGCACAACATCGCGATCGTGGCGGCGGCGCTGAGCGCGAGACTGGCCACGCTCGATGCCGCGAACGCCAGCTACTACCAGGGTCGCGGGAGCGATTTCCAGTCGCGCTGGCAGGCGGCCATAGTACGCTGGGAGCAGCAGGCCGCGCCGCTGAAGGGTGTGCCCGTCGTAGTGATCCATCGCGACCAGGCTTACCTGTGCCACTGGCTGGGGCTGCGGGAGGTGGCCGCCATCGAACCGAAGCCGGGCGTGCCGCCCAGCAGCAGCTACCTGGCGGAACTGGTGACCAAGCTCTCGGCTGCGCCTCCGAAGCTGATCCTGCGCAACGCCTACAACGACTCCAAGGCGGCGGACTGGCTGTCCGAGCGCATTCACGTGCCTGTGGTGCTGTTGCCCTATTCAGTCGGCGGAACGCCTGCGGCGCATGACCTGTTCACGCTGTTCGACGACACCATCGCGCGCCTGCTCGGTGCCGTCAAATGAGCGCGCTGTCGGCCAACCTGAGCATCCTGTGGCCGGCACTGCTGGCGGGGCTCATCGTGCTGGCCTCGCACGTGCCGCTCGGACAGCAGGTGCTCGCGCGCGGCATCGTCTTTATCGACCTGGCCATCGCCCAGGTGGCCGGTGTTGGCGTGATCGCCGCGCATTTCTTCGGCCTTGAACTGCAGGGCTGGGTGACGCAGCTGGCCGCAGTGAGCGCGGCGCTGCTCGCGGCGCTGCTGCTGACCTGGACGGAGAAGCGGCGCCCGGAGGTGCAGGAAGCGCTGATTGGCGTGCTGTTCGTGCTTGCTTCCACCGCGCAGATCCTGCTGCTTGCCAACGATCCGCACGGTGGCGAGGACCTGAAGGATCTGCTGGCAGGGCAGATCCTGTGGGTCTCAATGCCGCAGCTGGTACGTGCCGCGGTACTGACGGCGTTCGTGCTGCTGGCCTGGTTCAGGTGGCGGGAGCGCCTGGGCCGCACCGGCTTCTACGTGGTATTTGCCGTGACGGTGACCGTGTCGGTGCAGCTGGTGGGCGTGTACCTGGTGTTCTCCAGCCTGATCATTCCGGCGGTCGCCACCTATCGATATCCGCAGGGGCGACAGCTGCTCATTGGCTATCTGCTGACGGCCGCCAGCTACATCGTCGGCCTGATCGTCTCGGCGCTCACCGATCTGCCCTCGAGCCCGGTGATCGTCTGGGCGATGGCGGCGATCGGGCTGCTGGTGATGCTGGCGCAGCGACCAGCAGCCCCGGAGCAACAGGTCCGGTAGGCCCGGGGCGAGGGCATGGCACCCGACCAGGCACCCTCAGCCGTCGAAGATCATCGCCACGGAACCCTGCCCGCGTTGGCCTCCTCCCAGTTCTGGCCGTCGAAGCGGGCGAGTTCGAGGCCATGGACATCAACGCCCTCCAGGCAGCGTACGTTTACGTCGATGCTATTGGGATCGGAGCGCGGGATGTAGAAGGACTGGACCCCGCAGGTCCGGCAGAACTGATGCTGCGCGATCCCCGTGCCGAACCGGTAGGTCGCAAGTTCCTCGCGACCCGCAACCAGCTCGAAATCCGCCGGTGGCACGATGAGGTGCACGATACCCTTCTTGGTACAGATCGAGCAGTTGCAGACGGCGGCGGTGGCCAGGTCTGCGTGCACGATGAAGCGCACGCGGCCACAGTGACAGCTCCCTGCAAATCGTTGCTTCGCCATGCTGAGTGCAGCCCGGCCTCAGCGCGCGTAGCGCTCCGCACCGCCAAAGTGGAGCGATACATAGGGTTGATCGCCCACGACCCAGCTGTCATGAGGCACTGGCGGTATATAGAAGACGTCTCCGGCACGCAGTTCAATGATCGTACCGTCATCAAACGCTGCAGTGGCCACTCCCGAGAGCACCAAACCGACGTGCTTGACGTGGCAGCGAGTCGCACCCACCACCGGGCCGACGTGCTTCGACCACTTCCACCCCGGCAGGTAAGTCGCACGGCCAATGCTCATGCCGCCGAGATTCACCAATTCAAAGCTGCCGTGATCGAGCTCACGGGTCTCGTCGGGTGTCTCGAAACGCTTGAGGATCACGCCCACATCAATCATGGCATTTACTTCCGTGGCGTCTGATCGTCAGCCCGCGGCTGATGGCGAGGATGTCGTCGGGTCCCGGTGCGACCACCACGATCAGGGCCGCTTCGAGACAGGCCAGCAGGATTTCGGTTGGGAGCATGGTCGCGGTTACCTACGCGACCCCCAGCATATCAGCTCGGTTCGAGTTTGGCGGACAGCGAGATGTCTGCCTTGAATAATCGCGAGACCGGGCAGTCAGCCTTGGCGTCAGCGGCAATCTTCTGGAAGTGAGCGACATCTATTCCGGGGATCCAGGCCTCCGTGGTCAGCTGGACGTGGTTGATGGTCCACTTCCCGTCCACCTGTTCCAGCGACACGACGGCCTGGGTGGCCAGGCGCTTGGGCACAAAGCCGGCACGGCCGAGCGAAGCGGTCAGCGCCATCGTGAAACAGCCGGCGTGAGCCGCTGCCAGCAACTCCTCCGGATTCGTACCCGGTGCCTGCTCGAAGCGCATCCCGAATGAATACGGCGTGTCCTTGAGTACGCCGCTGTGGGTTGCCAGTGCTCCATGGCCCTGCTTGAGATCACCGTGCCAGACTGCCGAGGCCGAGCGCTTCATGAGACCACTCCTTGATGGATCCGAGCCCCTAGAGTACCCGTCCCGGCACGCCAATGGGAACGCCTCGCGTGCATACCGGGCTCCGCCTTCTCAGAAGTTTCCCGCCTGCAGGTTGCGTCGCAACTCGTGGCCTTCCTTGCTGGCGCCGACAATCTCGGTCACGACCCCGATGACCTTGCGCGTGTCGTAGTAGCCCACGCGCAGGATCGGCAGGCGGAAGCTCTGGATCTGGCGATACCCCGAGGACTCCAGGTGAGCGGCAGCGGCGTCGTAGTCCGCATCATCCAGCCAGTACGCCACGTGCTGGACGGCGTCCCCATGCCGATCGAGCGACTCCTGGAACATGCTCGCTCCCGACACGGGCTGGATGAGTTCGATCTGCGTATCGCCCGCATAGGCGATATGGAGGTTGCAGACCCAGTTCCCGGGCTTCCCCATGTACGTGCCCTCCGTATCCTTGGCGGCCAGGTTGTCCATGTGCATGAAGCGGCTGATCCCCATCGTGTCGACGAAGAACTTCTCGGCTGCCGCGAGGTCCCTGACTACCCAGGCAACCTGGCAGAACTTGGCAGCAATGACTGGCCGGTTCATGTCTGGACTCCTGTGATTTGCATGGGCGGCCTGGTTTTATGGCTGCGGTGAGGGGCAAGACTGCGCGGCCGCTACGCGCAGATTTCAATGCGATTGCCGTCGGGGTCAAGGAGGACGACTTCATAGTAACCGTCGCCGGTACGGCGCGGGCCATCGAGAATTGCGATCCCGTCGGTCCTGAGCTGCTCCGCGAGATGATCGACGGCTGACTCAGAGTCCACCGCAATGGCCAGGTGGGTCAGCCCATGGCCCTGGGTACCGGGCGGCAGCACGGACAGTGGGATCGAGGTGGTCCTCATCAGTTCGAGTCGGGCGCCGTCTGAAAAGCTGAGAAAGCAGGATTCAAAGCCCTTCGTGGGGTTCACGTAGCCGGGCCCTGCGGCCGCGCCAAAGTAGCCCACGTAGAAGCGCTTGAGCCGATCAAGATCACGTGTCCAGAGCGCGACGTGGTCAATGCGCATCAATCGATGGCTGGCGTAATGAGTGAGGTACGACCCATCGCTATTTCTTCCGGGGATACTCCGCAGTCAGCTCAATCTCGACCACGAACGATGGCAGGTACAGCCGCTGCACCTGTACCCAGGTCGCCGCAGGCAGCACGGACCCATAGTAGTCTTTCCGAATCTCCTTCGCGCCGATGAACGCGTCGAGATCGGTGGTGTAGACATTTTCCTTGACGACATCGGCAAACGACAAGCCGTTGGCCGTCAGCGTCTGCCGCAGGCGCTCGTACACCGAACGGACAGCCGAGTCCATGCTGCCTTCGCCGGCAATCCCGGAAACATGCAACGTATTGCCGCTGCGCACCGCCTGGCAGTACCCGATCTCCGTCTCGATGCGCTCGCTGCGATGGAAGCAGGCCCTTTGAGAGGGTGCCGGCATTGCAGTGCAGCCCGCAAGGGCCCCCAACGCGGCCAACTGGAAAAGAAGGGAGGCAGCCAGTCTCTTCGTCGTCTCCTAGTTGCCGGCTGCCGCGTGGAAGGTCCTGCTCACCAGCGAAACGGATTCCGGGCTGTCCCATTCCCTGGCGCCATAGATCTTCCCGAGTACCCGACCATGGGCATCGACGAGCACCGTCAGAGGCAGTGTCGCGGCGCCGAGCATGTGTTCCATCTGCAGATGCTGGTCGATGAACTGATTGATCGTTGCATTGGAGTGTTTCAGCCAGGTCCTGGCCTGATCGGGGAAGTCATCGGTGGAGATGCCGATGATCGTGAGGCCTTTGCCCTCGTCCAGCCAGGCGAGGCGCTCCAGTGAGGCCATCTCCGCCCTGCACGGCCCACACCAGCTGGCCCAGACATTGATGATCAGCGGCCTGCCACGGAATTCCGACAATGCCCTGGAGGGGCCATTGAGACCCTGCAGTGTCGCCTGTCGCAGCGCTTGCCCGATCTGGACCTCCTCCGCAATGGGCGCGCCCGCCAGCCGCGTGGCTGCGAGCACACACAGGAGCGAAATCAGGGACATGAATTGCTTCATGGAGGGTTACTTGCCACGATCAATCGCCCAACGCAAGCCGCGCACGGTGCGCCTACATAATTTACCTCACTAGACATCCCAATGGTCCTGGGGCATGGTCGGCGAGAGAGGGGAGGGAGCGATGAAGAACGCCTTCGCTGATCGCGCGGCTCCGAGGATTCATCTGGGGCGCGACCAGCAAGAGCGGGTGCGTGCCGTGGCCGAACGGGTGTTCCCCACCGGCACGCGCCTCATTACGCTACCCGGAGAGGCCGAGTTCGTGCTGCTCGCCTCCTGGAAGCTTGGCACGGATCCGATGCGCCCGAACAAACGCAGCAAGACGGTGCGGGTCGGCATCAGTGCGGAGGCGATGGAGGAGTACGGCCGGAGCGCGCCGGATGAGCGCGAGCCGGCCGACAAGAGACTCGAGTCGTTGCTGCGCAAGAACCTCGCCCGACTGGATCCTGCACACGACGCACCCCTGGGCACCGAGCCCCCGGTGGAGAAGTGGCACTTCGGTACGGTCGAACTCAACGGCTGAGCTGAAAGCGGCGCAGAAATGTCCTGGCCGCGATGAACAGGACCAGGAAGAAGACCACCAGTCCGCCAATGAACCAGGACTCCGGGAGTTCAGGCGGCTGAACCTCGTTGGCCAGTACCACCAGCCCGTGTGCGTAGCACAGAAAGGTCACCAGCAGGACACCAAACCACAGGATACCGGTCCGCAGGAAAGCCACGGTCGCCGCGCGTCGCTCGGGCGCCAACCAGTGGTCCCGGTTCGGCAAGTTAAGGCGTGCCCGGGCATTGCCGACGGCGAACCACGTCACGAGTACCATGAAGGCCGGCAGGCCAATCACGAACGCCATCATGAACCGCGTGTAGCCGGCGCGGGTCATGAACCCATTGGCGGCGCCACCGGCTCCGAAGTGTGCAGCCACCACCGGCGGCAGCCCTGAGCTGGAGAGCCACACGAAGGCGGCGGCGCCGGCGATATAGAGCGCGAAGAGCCCAGTACCCTTGCCGTTGTGCATCAGCCGCCTAGCGCGCCACGCGTGCGCATTGAATTGTGAGCCACAGTACCGCTGCCAGTGCGACAGCAGCGGCAGCCACCTCGCTCCATATGGTCAGATTCGTGGCTAGCGTATGTGCAGCCATGGGAGCCCGGCCATAGTGCAGCAGGCCATCGAAGTCGAGCGCCGTGTAGAGCGCCAGCAGCGCCAGGCCGATGAGGAGATGGCCGCGACGGTAAAGCAGATAGCCGCCCAGGCCAAGCATGAAGATTCCGCCCCAGACGCTGTAGACCGAAGCGCGCGAAATCCACGCCGGCAGATTGGGGTAGTCCGCCAGGTACTCGGCGTTGTGCACAAAGTGCAGGAGGCTCGTCCCGCAGTACAAAAGGAGCAGCCACGGCAGGGCCCGAGCGGCGATCCCGTATTCTCCCGCTCCTTTCACCGGGAGCCTAACGTGGTGCGACCCATTTTCTTCTCCCGGCCACGTGAATTGTGACGCCTGGTCCTGGTCCGCGGAACTAGATGGGGCGAAGCTGATCTTCGAGACTTCGTGTCCGGTCCGTGGTCACTGACCCGGTGTGCAGTGTAGTCTTTCGTTCGATGAGCATGACGTGGCACTCCTCGTCAGCGACGGGGTTGTGCCGCACGCCCCTGGGCACGACATAGGCGTCGCCCGCGGAGAGTTCCACGGCCCCGCTCTCCAGCTCGATGCGCAGCCGACCCTTCAGGATAAAGAAGAGCTCGTCTTCCTGATCGTGGGCATGCCACGTGAACGTACCCTTGACCTTCGCCACTTTGACGTACGAGTCATCCAGTTCGGCGACGACGCGAGGTGACCAGTACTCGGTGAGCGTGGCGGCCACCGATCCTGGCGAAACGGGTTTGCTCATGCGCTGATCTCCATCGCTTCGTTCGGGCTCCTCAATCCTGAGGCCGCAGCTCCTTCCTGATCACCAGCTTCAGGCCAGACCAGACCTCGCTGACGGCGCACACTTTCACGTCGACCAGGCCGATCGGCAATGCCAGCGCGCGAATGGTGTCCTCCGTGATATCGGTGGCCAGCTTCGCTGCTTTCTTGGGCCACGACACCCATATGGCTCCGGAACCCCGGATGGACGCGCGCAGCTGCACCAGCTCGGCCTGCAGTGTCGCCCTGCGATCACAGAATAAATGGACGATAGCCGTGGCGGGGCTGATCCGCTCCTCAAAAGTGACGTCCGGGGGCAGGGGCGCCAGCCACTTTTCATACTCCGCCGGTGCGTTCCTGGCGAGGATCCTTGATCCAGCGACGATCCCTAGCTTCTTTGCCAGTGGAGTCCCGGAATAGCCAGTCGAAGCAGGCGACCTGCTCACACGGCAGTCCTGACGTTGATCAGCACGTTCACCATGAACAACCCCAGCCCGAGCAGGACGAGCAGCACCACGTGCGCGTGCACCGGGACCAGGGCGAAATTCTGCAGGATCCCCATCGTGATACCCAGCACGGCTCCGAGGAAGAGGAATACGACGGCGATCTTCAGGAAGCGTTGTGCCATGTCAATCCCCCAAACTTGGCTGGACCGAACGAGAGGGTGTCGCGCGCGCTGCGCACTATGGTCCTTGCCCAATAGGCAGTCCAGCACCCCGAACCAATTACCCCTTTGTTGGGACCGCGCGCGCTAGAAGGAGCGCCCGTCCACGGCCACTTTCCTGATCGACGCAAGGTCCACGCCTTCCAGGCAGCGCACATTGATCGCTGCGGTCGCTGTACCGGAACGGTCCGTGCCGAAGCCGAAAGGTGCGCAGCTGCATCTTGGACAAAAGTGATGCTTGATGACGTGCTTGTTGAAGGTGTAGGTGGCCAGGTCTGCCTCAGGGGAGTGCAGCGAGAACTGTGCACGCGGCACGAACCACAACAGGTAAGCCTTGCGACTGCAGTGCGAGCAGTTGCACTCCATGGCCTGCTCCAGGAGTCCGTCGACCCCGAAGGAAATCCGGCCGCAGTGACAGCTGCCTTTGTAGTTCATCGGTTGCGCTGCTCCTGCAGGATAGCCGGGCGCCTCGCCTAGAGGCTGAACGGCCCCTCGCAGGCGCTCTGCGCCAGCGGCCGGCGATTGCTGGGCACCTCGCGTTTCTGGAGCGATTCGTCGAGCTTCGCCGCATCGCCCGGCTTGCCGATCACGGCCATGGCCTCGATGGCATATTCGGCCGGCACGCGCAGCACCCGTCGCGTCCGTTCGTAGTCAAACCCCTCGATGCCGTGGACCACGAGGCCAGCGGAGATGCCCTGCAGCGCCAGGCTCATCCAGGCGGCGCCGGTATCGTAGGAATGCGTGCGGGAGGGTTTGCCGTCGCCGTCCAGGTGAGTGCGTGAGATGAGCAGCACCAGCGCGCCGGCGTGCTGGGCCCAGCCCTGGTTGCGCGGATTCAGCAGATCCAGGAATGCCGGCCAGAAATCGGTGTCGCGCCGCGCGTAGAGAAATCGCCAGGGCTGGAAGTTTCCCGATGAGGGCGCCCAGCGTGCCGCCTCGAGCAGCGGCATCAGTTCGGCCTCGCTGAGCGCTTCGCCCGACATCGCCCGTGAGGACCAGCGGTCGAGGAACTGGGGCTGGATGGGATATGCGGCCTGGCGGTAGGCGCTGCCTTTGACCATGGGAGAATCCAGGAGTCGGGTCGTGGACGGGTAATGTGGGGTGGCGTCCTTCCGTTTGCAACCCGCGCAACGCCAAAGGGCCCGCGCCTTGCGGCGCGGGCCCTTCAGCCGAGGAGGCAGGGCCGCTCTTCAGTCGTTCAGCAGCACCGCGAGGTGGTTGGCGCTGAACGTGTTGCCGGTCGCATCGTACTGGCCCGCGGCGGCGATGCCGAGCGCCGCGGTCGTGCCATTCATGTCGCCCGCCAGGGCGGTGATGAAATCGCTGAACGCCAGGAAATTGTCGATCCTGCGCGAGTGGGCATGACCGATCGCATAGAGCGTGGCCAGCGCCGTCGTGTCGGGCACGATCTGCGGCGCCGCAGCCAGGCTCAGCAGGTTCAGGCGTTGCGGCCCGATCTGCAGGAAGTGCACCAGGCCTACGCCGGTCAGATCCAGATTCAGGCTGGTGCTGCTGGCGCTCAGGCTCGGGAACGCCGTGGTGGAGCCCGACTGCGTCCAGCCGATGGCCAGCACATTCGGAACAGCGGAGTACGACACCAGCGTCTGGGCGCTGAAGTCCACGTTCGTGGCGCTACCGAAGGGGACCGGAAATCCGAACAGCCGCGCCGGACCGCCGACCGAGAGGGCGCTCAGATCGAGCGTGCCGGTGTCGATGGCGTAGGCCGCGGCGCTGGCGTCCGTGGCCGCGCTGGCGCCCGTGCCCGCGAAGTTGAAGTGCGACGGATCGCGGCCCTCGATCGCCTGCAGGTTCAGCACCAGGGGATTGCCGACCGATCCGGTGACGAGGCCCCAGAGCGAGGTGATCTCGAGGCGCACACGGCCGGCCGTGGCATCGAGCGTCGCCGCGCCAGAGACGCTGTCGACGCTCACGGTGCCAGATGCGGAGATGCGCTGGCCCACCGAGATGTCGCTGATGTCGAAGCTCCCGGTCGCGCCTTCCTCTGTGACCTTGGTCGCCGCTGCCACGTTGACCGTGACACTGCCACGCATGAACTCGAAGCCGCCAGCGCGCCAGTCGACCGTGGCGCCGCGCACGGTCAGCGTGTCCCCGCTCCGTGCAGTGACCACGCCGCGCACGTGATCCATGGTATCGCCATCGACGCTGCTGCCGGCCAGCACGCGCGTCGCGGTGAAACTCCAGTCGCTGGTCTGCAGCGTGCCCCGGGCGACGGTGTAGGTATTGGCAGGCTCGGCGGCCAGCGCCGCGAGACCCGCGGCACCCGTGTAGGAGGTGCCATCGACTTCATACGAGGTGGTACCGGTCGTGTGCACGACGACCTGGCCCGCACTGCCCGACCAGAGATGGAAGGGCCGCACGTTGACCGTGTAGGTACTCGCTGTGGTGTCGGTCGCGACCATGATGCCGCGCACGCGTATCGGGAGGTCCGCCGGCGGCACGACCGTGGCCTGAATCAACGGCATCACGGTGACCGAGGCGGTGGCGAGGTCGACCGTGTTGGACACGGCAAGATTAAAATCAAAGGCCAGGCGCGCGGTGCGTCCCGGTGTGATGACGAGTTGGTGGCGGTTGTCGAGTTGCACGGTCAGATCGACAGGGCCGGTCAGCGCATTGCCGCTGGTATCGAGCGGCGTGAGGGCCAGGCTGCCGCCGGCGCCATCGTCGGCCGTAATGCTGGCGTTGCTGTAGTCGACCGTCATGGTCGCGGCCACATAGTCGCCGGCCGGGATCTGTCCGGCGCTGATCAGCTCCGACAGGTCGACCAGCTGCGCGAAGTCGACGCGGGTGGTGGCGGGTAGCGTCTCAACTGTCGCGCCGCTGGCCGTCCTGAGCTTGAGGGAGACAACGTCCACGGTATAACTGAGGAAATCGCCGGCCGCGTCCTGCATCGTGATGACGGTTGCACCGCAACTCCCGGTGCAGCTCGTGCCACTGCCTCCATTGCTCGAACCACCCATGTCACCGGAGCCGCCGCCACAGGCGACGAGCAACGCGGCCACGGTGGCAACGCCGGCCTTGAACAGGCGGGCAGCCCAGCGGACGGGTGAATTGGACGTAATGGTGTCTGGATTTGCAGACATGGCTGTCTCCGTTCGAAGGTTACGGGTACAGCAGACAACGCCGCGCCGGGCGATCGGTTGACCGCCAACGGGATCAGGTCCGATCAGCGTGCGAATAAAAGGAGAAAGAGTCCTGCCGCAATGCGGTACCAGGCAAATACCGTGAAGCGGTGGGTCTGGATATAGCGCAGCAGCCACTTGACCGCCGCGAAGGCCACCACGGCGGCAACGACTGAGGCGACCGCCAGCGCGCTCCAGTCCTCCCCCGCCGTCGGGGTGCCGCGCAATTTGATGAATTCGTAGCCGGTGGCCGCGAACATGGTGGGAATGCCGACCAGGAAGGCAAACTCGGTCGCGGCCGGGCGCGAGGTGAGGCCGGCCAGCATCGCGGCGAAGATCGTGGCGGCAGAGCGCGAGGTGCCCGGAAACACGGCGGCGAGGACCTGCGCTGCTCCCACCCAGAAGGCGATCGACCAGCTGAGCTCGGTCACGAGCGGGCGGCCGCTCACCCGCCATTCGATCAGCAGGATAAGCGCGCCGCCCACGAGCAGCGCAATAGCGACCGGAACGACCGACTCGGGCAGCGTCACGCCCAGCTGCTTGGCCGTGAAGGCGCCCGCCATGGTGATTGAAAACGCGAGCAGGAGCTTGGCGAGGTAGTCGCGGTTCTCGCGCACGGCGAAGCCCAGCAGCAGCTGGCTGATTCGCGGCCAGAAGACGACGACCGCGGCAAGAATTGCGCCGGCCTGGATGGCCACGTTGAACAACTCGCTGCGCTCGCCGAGCCAGTGCTCGGCGATCAGCAGGTGGCCGGTGCTGGAGACGGGCAGGAATTCCGTGAGGCCTTCGATGATGCCGAGCACCACGGCCTGAAGCAGATCGGTCATCTTGGCTCCTTGAGTCCAGTCATTACGGGCCTGCCAGCGCGCTGACCGCCTGCGCCCACAGTTTCTCGGTGGCCGCCGCCACCACGCGATCACCGGATTGGCTGCTGAGAGCCGCGCCGTTCCAGTCGCTGATCCTGCCGCCCGCACCTTCGATCACGGGAATCAGCGCCATGAAATCGTGCGGCTTGAGCGCGCCTTCAATGACCAGATCGCAATGGCCGGAGGCCAGCAGGCCATAGATGTAGCAATCGCCCCCGTAGCGGCGCATGGCCGCGCGGCGCGAGAGCTGGTCGAAGCGTCGCAGGTGCTCGCCGTGGAGGGAATCGGTGGAAGTGCTGTACACGCGCGCCGCCTCGATGGCCTGGCAGGCGCTGGTGCGGGCCGGCGCATCGTTGAATGTCGTCGGCGACCCGCTGCTGCCGATCCATCGCTCGTTGAGCGCCGGAGCTTCGATCACGCCGAGCACGGGCCGATCCTCCAGCATCAGCGCGATCAGGGAACCAAACAGCGGAAAGCCGCTGATGAAGCTCTTGGTGCCGTCGATCGGATCGAGCACCCAGGTGAACTCCGCGCCGGCCTCGGCCGCGAATTCCTCACCGCGGATGCCGTGCGTCGGAAACTCCGCGCGGATCATGCGGCGCATCTCGCTCTCGATCGCGCGATCGGCCACGGTCACCGGACTGTGGTCGGCCTTCTGTTCCACATCGATGGCGCCGCGGAAATAACCGCGCGCAATCCGGCGCGCCATGTCCGCCATGCTCTGGGCGAGCGCGAGAGCACGGGGGCCGTCGGGATGACGCGCGAAGATCATGCGCCCGAGTATAATCGGCGCCGGCACGCGCCCGGAAGGCTGGCATGAGCGAAAAGAACAACGATAAGGCGATACGCGCGCTACCGTGCTGGACCGGCAACGCAGAGATCGCACCCCTGTGCGGCGGCATCACCAATCGCGACTGCCGGGTCAGCGATCGCAGCGGGCAGCAGTTCCAGGAACAGCATGGCTGAGCTGCCCACGCAGGCGCGCGCGGTGGTCATCGGTGGCGGCATCGTCGGCTGTTCGACGGCCTACCACCTGGCGAAGCTGGGCTGGACCGATACGATCATCATCGAGCGGCACAAGCTCACTTCGGGCTCGACGCATCACGCCGCCGGCCTGGTCGGGCAGCTGCGCACCAGCGCCAACATCACGCAGCTGCTCGGCCACTCGGTGGCGCTCTACAACGCGCTCGAAGCGGAGACGGGTCTGGCGAGCGGCTGGCAGATGAACGGCGGCCTGCGTCTCGCCTGCAACGAGGCACGCTGGATCGAACTGAAGCGCCAGGCCACCAGCGCGCGCTCCTTCGGCCTCGAGATGCACCTGCTCACGCCACGCGAAGCGCAGCAACTGTGGCCGCTGATGGAAATTTCGGATCTGGTCGGCGCCGCCTTCCTGCCGACCGACGGCCAGGTCAATCCCTCCGACATCACGCAATCGCTCGCCAGGGGCGCGCGCATGCGCGGAGTACGCGTGTTCGAAGACACGACCGTGCTCGGCGTCGAGCTCGAGCGCGGCCGGGTGCAGGCGATCAACACCGATCGGGGACGCGTGTCGTGCGAAGTGATCGTGAACTGCGCCGGCCAGTGGGCGCGGCAGATCGGCGCGATGGCGGGCGTGAACGTGCCGCTGGTCTCGGTGCAGCACCAGTACCTCATCACGGACGCCATTGCCGGCATCAAGCGCGGCCTGCCCACCCTGCGCGATCCGGACCGGCTCACCTATTACAAGGAGGACGTCGGTGGACTGGTCATGGGCGGTTACGAGCCGAACCCGAAGCCCTGGGCGATCGAGGGCTTTCCCGACAATTTCAACTTTCAGCTGTTGCCGGCCGACTGGGATCACTTCCAGCCGCTCCTCGAGCTGGCGCTATCGCGCGTGCCCGCGCTCGCCTCCGCCGGCGTCAAGGAGCTCATCAACGGGCCGGAGAGTTTCACGCCCGACGGCAATTTCATCCTCGGGCCGGCGCCGGGAGTGAGCGGGTTCTACGTGGGCGCCGGCTTCAACGCCTTCGGCATCGCCTCGGGCGGTGGCGCCGGGAAGATGCTCGCCGAGTGGATCGTCGGCGGCGAGGCGCCGCTCGATCTGTGGCCGGTCGACATCCGGCGCTTCGGCCCGCCGCACGCGGACCTCGACTGGGTGCGCAGCCGCACGCTCGAGCTCTATGGCAAGCATTACACCATCGCCTGGCCCGGCGAGGAACACGCGAGCGGCCGGCCGTTACGCCGCTCGCCGTTGTACGCGCTGCTGCAGGAGCAGGGCGCGGTGTTCGGCGAGAAGCTCGGCTGGGAACGGCCGAACTGGTTCGCGGCGGCGGGAGAAGAGGCGCGCGATGTCTACAGCTTCGGGCGTCCGAACTGGTTCGCGGCCGTGGCGCGCGAGCACCAGGCCACGCGCGAGCGGGTGGCGCTCTTTGACCAGACCTCCTTCGCCAAGTTTGAGCTGGTCGGGCGCGACGCGGAGCGGGCCCTGAGCTGGATCTGCGCCAACGAGGTGGCAAGGCCCGTCGGCAGTCTCGTCTACACGCAGCTGCTCAATGAGCGCGGCGGCATCGAGTGCGACCTCACCCTCGCACGTATCGCGACGGACGCCTACTACCTTGTCACCGGCACCGGCTTCGCGACCCACGATTTCGACTGGATCTCGCGGCAGATTCCACCCGGCCTGGACGCCCGCCTGATCGACGTCACGCCCGCCCACGCGGTGCTCGCGCTCATGGGACCGCGCTCGCGGCAGGTGCTGGAGATGCTGACGCGCGAGCCACTGGGCAACGCCGCCTTTCCCTTCGGCCAGGCGCGTCGCCTGCAGCTCGCCGGCGCACCGGTGCTGGCGCTGCGCATCACCTATGTCGGCGAGCTCGGCTGGGAGCTGCATGTCCCGGTGGAGTTCGCCGTGACTGTCTACAGCGCGCTGCTGCGCGCGGGGGCGGCCTTCGGCATCGTCAATGCCGGGTATCGCGCGATCGAGAGCCTGCGGCTGGAAAAGGGCTATCGCGCCTGGGGCGCGGACATCGGCCCCGATCACACCCCTTTCGAGGCGGGCCTGGGCTGGGCCGTCAAGCTCAAGTCCGGCGTGCCGTTCTTGGGCCGCGAGGCCCTGATCGAGCGCAACCAGTCGCCACTGCCCAAGCTCCTGTGTGCCTTCACCCTCGCCGACCCGGATGTGCAGCTGCTCGGCCGGGAGACACTCTACCGCAACGGCGAGCGCGTCGGCTGGCTGAGCAGCGGCGGCTATGGCCACACTTTCGGGCAATCGATTGGCTACGGCTACGTGCGCCGCGCAGCCGGCGTGGACCGCGATTACCTGCTCTCCGGACACTATGAACTCGAGGTCGCCACCGAGCGCTTCCCCTGCCAGCTGCACCTCGCGCCGCTGTACGACCCGAAGATGGCTCGGATCAGAGCCTAACGGGTGGCCAGCGGCCTGGAATTATTTAGACTCATTACAATTCGCCGCAATGTCTTGCGCCGCTGTCGCCGGGCGACGACGGGATCATGGGCATAACTTTGGGAATTTGTCGCAAACCGAAGAAATAGGCTGATAAGTGCGGTGCCATGGGTCCATGATGCAGCCGCGATCACTGCCCACATCCTGCCGCCGAATCAGGAAAACCGAGCCGCGATGAACCAGGACCTGCCCGGACTTTCTCGCCCCTCCACCGGCTTCGCGCACTCAGGGCTGCACCGCGCAGCCTTTCTGCTGGCCGCCGCAATGGTGTACAGCCTGTTGTCGGGTTGTGCAACCTACGGGCAGCGCATGGATGACTGGGTGGGCCAGCGCTACAGCGAGTTCCTGCACTGGACCGGGCACGAGAAGGAACAGCAGGGCGTGGTCGCGGATGCCCGGGGAAACAGCGTGTATCTTGTCAACGCCAATGAAGGGCAGAACTGCACGCTGAGCGTGGTGGTCGACCGCGCCGGCTTCATCCAGGAGTGGAGTTCAGCCGGCCCCAGCTGCCGTTAGATCGGCCCGCCCTCAATCGTCCATCAGGAAACTGCGCAACTGCTCGCTGCGGCTCGGATGCCGGAGCTTGCGCAACGCCTTGGCCTCGATCTGCCGGATGCGCTCGCGGGTGACGTCGAACTGCTTGCCGACTTCCTCGAGCGTGTGGTCGGTGTTCATGTCAATGCCGAAGCGCATGCGCAGCACCTTGGCCTCGCGCGGCGTGAGCTGGGCGAGCACCGAGTGCGTGGTCTCCTTGAGCGATTCGTTGGTCGCCTGGTCGATGGGGGAGGTGACCGAGGTGTCCTCGATGAAGTCCCCGAGGTGTGAATCCTCATCGTCCCCGATCGGCGTCTCCATCGAGATCGGTTCCTTGGCGATCTTCAGCACCTTGCGCACCTTGTCCTCGGGCATTTCCATGCGCACGGCGAGCTCTTCGGGAGTGGGCTCGCGGCCCATCTCCTGCAGCATCTGCCGGGAAATGCGGTTCAGCTTGTTAATAGTCTCGATCATGTGCACAGGAATGCGGATC
>JANXYA010000028.1 GCA_025350345.1 Gammaproteobacteria bacterium | reverse complement strand
CGCGGCGGAGTCGGTGGGCCGGCGCAAGTTCGACAAATTCTGGGCGCAGGAAGAGGTGTGGATCCGGCGCGGCGTGGAGGCGCGCCGCACGCGCAACGAAGGCCGTGTGCGCCGCCTCGAAGCCTTGCGCAGCGAGCGGGCGCTGCGGCGTGAGCGCATCGGCAACATCCGGCTCGCGATCGATGCGAGCGAGCGCTCCGGCAAGCTGGTGGCGGAACTGAGCCAGGTCTCGAAGGGCTACGACGGGCGCGCGCTGGTAAGGGAGCTGGACCTGCGCCTGATGCGCGGCGACCGGCTGGCGTTGCTCGGTCCCAATGGCGCCGGCAAGTCGACGCTCATCAAGCTCATCCTGGGACTCATCGCCCCGGACGCCGGACAGGTGCGGCTCGGCACCAACCTGCAGATCGCCTACTTCGATCAGCTGCGAGCGCAGCTCGATCTGGACAAGTCGGTGGCCGACACGGTGAGCGAGGGCTCGGACTATGTCGAGGTGAACGGCGAGAAGCGCCACATCAGCAGCTACCTCGGCGATTTCCTGTTTTCCGCCAAGCGTGCGGCCACGCCGGTGCGCGCACTGTCGGGCGGGGAGCGCAACCGGCTGCTGCTCGCGCGCCTGTTTGCACAGCCCGCCAACCTGCTGGTGCTGGACGAACCCACCAACGATCTGGACGTCGAATCGCTGGAACTGCTCGAGGCCTCCCTGCAATCCTTCCCGGGCACACTGCTGCTCGTCAGCCACGATCGCACCTTTGTCGACAACGTCGTCACGCAGACGCTGGTCGCCGAGGGGGAAGGGCACTGGCAGGAGTATCCGGGCGGGTATCGGGACTGGCTGGCGCAGCGTCCCGCGCGGCCGGCGTCCGGCGCAGCCGGGCAGGCGCCGGCGCAGCCATCACCGGCGGTTGCAGTGGCCAGGGCGCCAGCGGCGCGCCGGAAATTATCCTTCAAGGAGACGCGCGAGCTGGCGGCGCTCCCGGAGGCGATCACCGCGCTGGAATCCGAGCAGCGCGCCCTCACGGCGCGCATGTGCGAACCCCAGTATTTTCGCGCGGGCGCCGAGCGGATGCGCAGCGACCGGGAGCGCGCGGCGGAGATCGAAACCCAATTGAGCGCCAGGCTGGAGCGCTGGGAGTATCTGGAGAGCCAGGCGGGCGCGGACTAGCTCAACGCACCGCGTGCAGATCGTGGATGCGGTAGGAAATAAAATCGTCGACCAGGGATTTGTCGGCGCAGTCGAGCAGCAGGCGCTTGCATTGCGCGGACACGGCGCTGGCCGCCTGCATGCCGGCATCGAGGGGCACGCCGGAGAATTCGAGCAGTTCGGTCGGCAGGAACGGTACGTCGAGAGCGGCGAGCGAAGTACTCACGCCGGGCGCGCCAAAGTTGGCGCTGAGCTGGTGATAGGTGAGAAAGCGCAGGTGCGCCGCGCTGGCATTGGTCGCGAAGTGCGAGCGATCGATATCAGCGATGGTGTTGATGAAATCCCAGGCGACCTCCGGCTGATGATCGCCGAACCAGCCGATCACCCGCGGCCGTGGCGAGCTGAGCCAGGTGCGGCGCAGCTGGGCCATGTCCTGGGCGGAGTCATCCAGCCGGCTCAGGTAATCCGCCAGCGGCCGCCCAAGCTTGGCTTCGACCGGACGCGTGGCCGGCAGTAGTGGCTCCTTCCCTTCGCCGTGCGGTCCATGGTTGCGGATCGTGAGGATATAGACGAACAGCGGTTGCGTGTCATGGCGCAAGGAGAGCACCTGCAGGGCCTTGTCGAACACGATGCTGTCCCGCACCGCGTGCCAGTCATCGGAGAGCTTCAGGTCCTGGGCGGCATAGAATTCATCGAAGCCGTAGTAGCGGTAGGCCGAGCGGGCACGCAGGAAATCGGCGCCCACGCCCGAGAACACGACGGTGTGGTAGCCGAGGGAGCGCAGGTACTTCGGCAGCGAAGTCTCCAGTCGCGGCGCGAGCGAGACCGGCGCATAGGCGCCGCCACGCCCAAAGATGCGCCAATCGAACCCGGACAGAAACGCGAATTCAGTCAGCCAGGTGCCCCCGCCGGTGGTATGCACCAGCAGCGGGCTCTGCACGGTGCGCCACGGTCCTGCGGGCGAGTGGAACATCGGGCTGTCGCAGACGGGATAGCGGCAGCTGGCGATCAGGCGTGGATCGAAGGTGCTCTCCTCGAGCACCATCAGGATGTCGGGCAGCTCGCGCGGTACGTCCGTGACCGCAGTGTCAGCGGCGATGGGTTGTGGGAAGCGCGACTGCAGATGCGGGGCAGGGAGCGTCGCCAGCATGTCGCGATTGTCGAAGAAGACGTTCAGCCGCTCGACCCAATGATTGGCGAGTTCCAGGCGGCGCATCGCGAGGAAGGCGCTCCAGGCTTCCCGATCGTCCACAGTGCCGCCATGGGCCGGCTGCGCCGCACTCCCGTAGGCGCGGCCCAGCAACAGCAGCAATACCACAGGGATGGCCAGGCGCAGGGTGTGCGTCAGTGGTGTGGTCGGTCCGGGCCAGCGCACACGCTCGAGCCTCAGACCGAAGATCAGGAGCGCAATGGCACCCCCGATGATGGTCAGGAAGCTCACACCCAGCGCCGGATAATTCAGGAACAGCTTCAGGTCATCGAGCGGATCAAGGAAGAAGAACTGCACATCGGCCAGCGTCAGCGGCATGCCGAGAAAGGATTGCATCACCGCCGAGCTGACCAGCACCGCCACCAGCCCGTACAGGCACATCAGCGCCGCGGTCAGCGGCCGGCGCATGAGCGCGCCCAGGATGCCGAAGGCGCCGCCGATGGCAATCAGGGTGCTGGCACTGGGCATGGGGCCAGTCTAAGAGAATCGCGGCCGGGTCGCACGAACTTGGTGCCGCCGCCGGAGCCACTGTAGAATTGCCCGATACAAACCGTTCGAGGGAATGTTCATGCAGCGGGTTCAATTGCGCATTGGCGCCGGCTTTCTGATTGGTGCAACAACGATCATGTTCGGATTGCAGACTTCGCAGGCGGAAGACGCGCCACCGCCCGCCGCGACTGCGGCGCCGGCGGCAGACTGGGATCTGACCGACATTTACGCCACGCCTAAGGCCTGGGACGATTCCTACGCGAAGGCTCGCGCGGCGGCCGACAAGCTCGGCAGCTACAAGGGGACGCTCGGGAAGAGCGCCGATGCCATGCTAAAGGCGCTGGTGGCCATCAGTGACCTGCATCGTGACGTCGACCGCCTGGGCACTTACGCTGCGCTCCTGTCAGACCATGACCTGCGCGTCGCCGCGAATCTGGAGCGCTACCAGCAGGCGCAGGCTCTGGACACACGGCTGAACGAAAGCATCTCGTGGGTGGCGCCGGAGATCCTGAAGGTGGGTGCCGCCAAGGTCAAAGCCTTCAAGGCGGCGAACAAGACGCTGCGTGAGCGTTTCGACTACTCCCTCGACAATACGCTGCGGGCCGCTCCCCACACCCTGGGCGATGAGGCCGAGAACGTCCTGGCCTCCGCCGGGAGCGTGCTCTCACAGCCCGATACCCTGCACAGCCAGCTGGCCAATGCCGAGCTGCCTCTTCCCACCGTGACGCTCAGCGACGGCCAAAACGCACGACTGTCGCAGGCGACCTACGAGAAATATCGCCAGTCGCAGGTGCGCGCGGATCGCAAGCTGGTATTCGACGAATACTGGGGCGCGTGGAAGAAGTTCGAGGGCACGGCCGGCTCGATGCTCGCCACACGGGTGATGGGCGATCACTTCACGGCGCAGGCGCGCAAGTTCGACACCGCGCTGCAGGCGGCCCAGTTTCCGAACAACATGCCCGACAAGGTGTATCGCACGCTGGTCGCCGAGGCCAATGCGGCGCTGCCGACACTGCATCGCTACCTGCGGCTGCGCAAGAAACTGCTCGGCATCACCGACGATCTGCACTACTACGACCTGTATCCGCCGATGGTCAAGCTTGAGAAGCCGCCGCAGTTCGGCGTGGCCGAGTCCGAGCGCATCACGCTCCAGGCCCTGCAGCCGCTGGGCGAGGACTACCTCGGCCTCATGCGCAAGGGCTTTGCCTCGAAGTGGATGAGCGTCTACCCGGCGGAGGGCAAAAAGCTGGGTGCCTACATGAACCCGGGCGCCTTCGACGTGCACCCGTACCTGCTGCTCAATCACAATAACGACTACCAGTCGCTGTCGACGCTGGCGCACGAATGGGGCCATGCCGTGCACTCGCTGCTCGCCAATCGCGTTCAACCCTACGAGAAGGCAAACTACTCCACCTTCATCGCCGAATCGGCCTCGATCGGCAATGAGATGCTGCTCAATGACTACATGGTCGCGCACGCGACCAATCGCGCCGAGAGACTCTACTATCTCGACCGCGGTGTGGAATGGATCCGCACGACTTATTTCCGCCAGGTGATGTTCGCTGAGTTCGAACTGGCCATACACGAGGAGCTGGAGGCGGGTCGGCCGCTGTCCGGGGCGCGCATGAGCGAAATGTACTGCGGCCTGCTGCGCAAGTACTACGGCGAAGCGGACGGCGTCATGAAGATCGATCCGGAGTACTGCATCGAATGGGCCGTTATCCCGCACTTCTATTACAATTTCTATGTCTACCAGTACGCGACCTCGATGGCCGGGGCGGCCTGGTTCACCGATGCCATCATCAAGGAAGGCGCACCCGCGCGTGAGCGCTTCCTGACGCTGCTCCGTGCCGGCGGTTCGGACTACCCCTACGAGCTGTACAAGCGCGCGGGCGTCGACATGGCGACAGCGGGGCCCTATCGGGCG
>JANXYA010000373.1 GCA_025350345.1 Gammaproteobacteria bacterium | reverse complement strand
CGCGGCGGCCGCTGCGGCCGCCGGCGCCGCCGCCGTGCTCGCCTCGGCTGCCGCCGGAGCCGCTGCCGGCGCGGCCGGTGCCGCGGCGGGCGTGGCTTCGTCGGCACGTGCCGGTGAGGAATGCAGTGGCCCGAGCGCCAGCAGCAGGATGGCGAAGGCCCCCGCCACCACTCGCCTGTCGGACCAGCGGATCTTGTTCAACACTTCAATGCGCATATGTGCGACTCCCAGCTTCAGTTTCATGTAGCGGCCGTGCCGATTTCGCCGGTACGGATGCGGATGGCTTGCTCGAGATGCCCGACCAGGATGAGCCCGTCCCCGGGCCGGGTCGTGCGCGCCACATTCGCGATCGCCTCCACAACCGGCTCCGCGACGGCGGCATCGACGGCGATCTCGACCTTGTGGCGCGGCCCGAACTCAATTTCATGCACCTCAGTCACGGTCACGCCCTGTACGCCCAGCTGGGCGATTGCGTTGCGCAATTCGTCCAGCTTGAAGGGCCGGACGATTGCCGTAATGATCTTCATCAACTGCGTTTCTCAACGAACAACCCTGAATCCCGTATTCCGGTCATGCGAGGGTGCGCGTATCCTTCGGTAAGCAGCGAAGGGCGCCGGAGCCTATGTGCAGAATCCGTGCCACGGCCGCGGGCGGGCAAATCGGCCCTCGGCGGGCAGTGCCGGGCCCCGGTTGCACCAATGTAGACAGGGCGCGTGGCCGGACGCGCAGTTTCAGAGCAACTGATTCGAAGGGGGCAGCGATGGAAGGCATACAGATGGAAGAAATGGCCCGGCGCTTCGTCGCCGGTCTCCCTGCCACGCTCGAGAGCATGCGCGCTGATCTGGAGGCCAACTTCAGGGCCGTCCTGCAGAGCGCGGCGGGGCGTCTTGATCTGACCTCGCGGAGCGAATTCGACGTGCAGGCCAAGGTGCTCGAGCGCTCGCGCGAGCGCATCGCGCAGCTCGAGGCGCGCATCGGCGCGCTCGAGGAGCGCCTGCAGCAACTACAGCATTCGCTCCCGCCCGTATCCGACTAGTCCCGCAGCGCTCAGGCGAGGGCAGCGGTGGGGGTGGCGCAGATCCTGAGCCGCGCGCAGCTCGGGCTCGAGGCGCCGCTCGTGCAGATCGAGGCCCACCTCGGGCAGCGGCCTGCCCGGCTTCAGCATCGTGGGTCTGCCCGCCCCGGTGGTGCGCGAGAGCCGCGCACGGGTGCGCTCCGCGCTCCTGAACGCCGGCTTCGAGTTTCCGCCGGGCCGCATCACGGTCAACCTTGCGCCCGTCGAACTGGCCAAGGAGGGCGGTCGCTACGACCTGCCGGTGGCGCTGGCACTGCTGGTCGCCAGCGGGCAACTGCGCCTCCGCCCGGACCTTAAGCCCGAGTGCTACGGAGAGCTCGGTCTGGGTGGCGAGCTGCGCGCCGTACGTGGCCTACTGCTGGCCGCGGCGCATGCCGCCCGGGCCGGGCACGATCTGATCGTGCCAGCGGCCGATCTGGGCGCGGTGAGGCTCGCCCGGCACCGGCGCGCCTTCGGATTTGAGGGGCTCCAGTCCGCCTGCGCCTTCCTGTCGGGCGCTGCACGGGAGGCAGGCAATGGCCTGACAAAAGGCCCTTTATTGGTACCGAATTCGGAACAATACTTGTCCCTTGATGATGTAAAAGGACAGTGGCGGGCCAAAAGAGCTTTGGCCATTGCTGCGGCCGGCGGGCACAGCCTGCTCATGGTCGGGCCGCCGGGGAGCGGCAAGAGCATGCTGGCGATGCGACTCCCGGGCCTGCTTCCGCCACTCACCGAAGCCGAGGCGATGGAGGTGGCCGGCATCGCTTCGATCAGCGCGCAGGGTTTCGATCCGGCGCGCTGGGGACATCGGCCTTTCCGCGCCCCGCACCACGCCGCTTCGGCCAACGCCATCGTGGGCGGTGGCTCGCGCCTGCGAGCCGGCGAGATCAGCCTGGCTCACCGGGGCGTGCTCTTCCTGGACGAGTTGCCCGAGTTAGATCGGCGCGTGCTCGAGGCCTTGCGCGAGCCGCTGGAATCGGGCGCCGTCCATCTGGCGCGTGCCGCGAGCCACCTGGAGCTGCCGGCCGCATTTCAGCTGGTGGCCGCCATGAACCCCTGTCCCTGCGGGTACCTGGGCGATGAAGCGCGGCTCTGCCGCTGCGGTCCACGGCGCATCCAGCGCTACCGCGAGCGGCTTTCCGGTCCGCTGCTCGATCGCCTCGACCTGCAGATCGAAGTGCCGCGGGTCGAACTGCCCGCGCTACAGGCAGGGGCCGAGGGGTGCCTGCCCCGGGAGGCAGAGAGCAGCGCCGCGGTGCTGGCTGTGGCCGTGCACGCGGCACGCGCCCGGCAGCTCGGGCGGCAGGACGGCTGCAATGCCCGTCTCGGTCACGCCGGAATCCGTGCGCATTGTCGCGCCCAGCCGGCGGCATTGGCTCTGCTCGAGCGCGTCGCGGGGCGCTTCGGCCTGTCCGCCCGCGCCTATCATCGCCTGCTGAAAGTGGCCCGCACCATCGCCGATCTGCAGAACGCGGAATTCATTGCGCCCGAGCATATCGGCGAGGCGGCGAGCCTGCGCCTGGCAGGCGCCCTGGATATCGCGCCGGGCAGGGCCGTGTCGGCGGCCCCGGAGTCGGCAGGTCCGGCCTACTGGCCCTTGGAGACCAGGTAATCGACCCCGGCCTTGATCAGGGCATCGGTCAGGTCGGTGCGGCCGCCCTTCGCCGGCATCACGCCGGCCGTGCCGGTGAAGCCCTTGAGGGCGTGCTCGTAGAGCGCGGCCTTGCCCTTGGCAATGCGCGGCGCCCAGGCCGCGTGATCCCCGAACTTCGGCGCACCCGCCAGTCCGGTGGCGTGACAGGTGTGGCACACCGCTTCGTAGAGCGCCGGGCCGTCCTTGGGTACGGCCAGGGCGATGGCCGGCCCCGCCGGCGCCGCCTCGATCTGCATGGCGGAATTGTCCTTCCCGGCCACGGCCTCGCGCACGAAGGGCTTGATGCGCTCTTCGGTGCTGGCGACGTACTTGGGATCTTCGTAGACCTCTTTGACCTGCGTGCGATCCGCGACCACCCGTGCCAGGGCGAAGATCATCAGGGCGACCACGATCAGCAGGCCGATGATCATGCTGAAGGTATTGAGGAAATGCGTGTCCTGCTTGCTCACGGGTGATCCGTTGGTTGAGGCGAAATCGGTGCGCGATTATAGCGGTAGAGCCAATGGCGCGCCCGGCGGGATTCGAACCCACGACCTGCAGCTTCGGAGGCTGCCACTCTATCCATCTGAGCTACGGGCGCGGCGGCGCGCAAGATTACCCGAAGAGCGCTCCGGCCGCGACCGTCCGGTGCCGCCCGTCGGCGGTGGACCCCCACGGCGTCGGGAAGTCCCGGCCCGGCGGCCGGGTGGGGCCGGACTACCGGCTCTTTTCGCTGGCGGCGAGGTCGTTGATGATGCTGATCAGCGCATCGTGGCTGCCGCCCGCCATCGTGACGTCGGTCATGTACTTGCCGTTGATGATGATCAGCGGCACGCCTTCCACCTTGTAGCGGCGCACCAGGTCATCGGCCTTCTGCAGATTGGTCTGGACCGTGAAGGAGTTGTAGGCGTTGGTGAAATCACTCGCGCTGATGCCATGTGCCGTGACGAACTTGAGCTGCGCGG
Source organism: Gammaproteobacteria bacterium (assembly GCA_025350345.1). Taxonomy (GTDB): domain Bacteria; phylum Pseudomonadota; class Gammaproteobacteria; order Steroidobacterales; family Steroidobacteraceae; genus FEN-1191. Next base: position 3,389 of record JANXYA010000373.1, on the reverse strand, counting down.
ACATCGACTCGCTCTCATCCCCCGGGGCGAACATGTAATTCCTGCGCTCGTTCATTTCGGAAAATACATCGGCGTGCAGCGCCTCCTCCTTGCCGAGGGCCTGCAGGGTATAGAACAGGCGCGCGTGCGAGCGGTGCACCTCACCCCAGGTGATGGGCACGCGCCGGAAATCGATGTAGGCCGGCTTGCTCTTGCGCCAGTTCTCGAGGTACGGATCGAGGGCGTAGCAGTGCGGGCAGGCGTACCAGAAGACCTCGACGACTTCGACCTTGCCGGGCGGCGCATCGGTGGGCTGAGCGGGCACCAGGGGCCGGTAATTCGTGCCGGCGACCCACTTGCCCGAGGGCAGCTGGCCCGCGGGCGGGAGCGGTGCGGCGCGTTCCAGCTTTGATTCCCCGCTGCTCTCGGAGGTGGCCACCTTTGATGATTCCGAAGTGGTCGTCGTCGTGACCGGAGTGGCAGGTGCCGCGCTCGTCGCGGGAGCTGCCGCGGGCGCCGCCATGGGCGGGGGAGCGGCGGGCGGCGGTGGGCTGCCTTTCGAGCAGGACGCCAGCGCCAGCAGGGCCATGCTCAGCAGGATCCCGGAAATTTTCATGTCAGCGCATACCCTGGATGTAGGAAGCGACATCACGCATGTCCGCGTCAGTGAGCCGCGCGGCGATCGTGTGCATGATCACGGCGTTATCGCCGCCGCGGCTCGCACCCTTCTCGTTCTTCGCGTAGCGCACGTCCGTGCTGTAGGCGCTGAGCTGCTTGATCAGGTACGCGGCATGCTGGGCACGGAGCGCGGGGTAGCCCGCGGCGGGATTGCCGTGTCCGAGCGGCCCATGGCAGGCCGCGCAGGCCGGAATGCCGCGCGCGCGATCACCGCTCCGGTACAGGCGCTGGCCCGCCTGCCAATAGGACGGATCGGCCTCCAGACCGGTCGGCGCCTGTTGCGAGTAGTACGCCGCAACGTCCTCGATGTCCTGATCGCTCAGGATGGTGGCCATGCCGGGCATCATCATGGCGCCCGGGTCGCCGGGCTTGCCCGTGCGCGCACCGTCGTGCAGCAAATGCAACTGGTGTTCGATGTAGGCGGCATCCTGGCCGGCGAGGCTGGGATACTCGGGGACGGTGCTGTTGCCGTTGGGTCCGTGGCAGGCCAGGCACATGGAGGCCCTGGCGGCCCCGGCTTCCGCCGAGCCCATCGACCAGGACGTGGACGCGGCGAAAAGTGCGAGCGCGCAGCAGCCGAGGCGGAATGTCGCGATCATGAGGATATCCGTTCCGATAAAGCGCGGAATTGTACACTAGGACCTACGCCCGGCGTTCCCACCGGCGGTGAGCGCCGCGAGCCCAAAGGTGTCCGTACCGTGAGTCAATACCCGCAGGCGACACTGATTTTGAGCGCGGCGCACGCCCGCCAGTTCCCGCAGGACAGCGGTGCTGAAGTGGCCTTCGCGGGACGTTCGAACGCGGGCAAGTCGAGTGCGATCAACGCCCTGACAGGGCGGCGCTCGCTGGCGCGCGTCAGCAAGGCACCGGGCCGCACCCGGCTGCTGAATTTTTTTCAACTGCTGCCGGGCCGGCGCATCGTCGATCTTCCCGGCTACGGCTACGCCAGGGCGAGCGCGGCGGAACGGGCCACCTGGGCGCCCATGACCACGGCCCTGGCTGCTCGCGGTTCGCTCAGGGGACTGTTCCTGATCGTCGATAGCCGCCGCGGCCTGCTCGAGGGGGATGCCGGCCTGATCAGCTGGGCACGGGAGGCCGGGCGTCCGGTGCACGTGCTGCTGACAAAATGTGACAAATTGACCCGGGCCGAATTGGCCAGGGTGCTGCTCGCCACCCGCCAGGCCCTGGCGGAAAGCGCCACGCTGCAGGCTTTTTCGGCCGTCGATGGCACGGGCCTGGACGAGGCGCGACGCCAACTGGATCACTGGCTCAGGTAAAAGGCCCTGGTGGCCATCAATTTGGGGGGAATGGCCACCAGGGCAGACAAACCCGCTTAGGGAGGGAAGCGGGGAGCGCTTGTTACGCTCTGTAGGTATGAGTCCGGGTGCCGCCGAATAGTTCCCACATTCGGGCGAGATTTCTGCAGCCCGCCGCGGTGCGCTGGCCTGTAGGCGCCGGGCGACACTCAGCGTCCGGCGGACAGCAGCAGGACCCGTGAGCGGGGATTCATGCCGAGCGGCATTCAGTGGGCCTCATCCCAGTTGGCGCCGTGGCCCACGTCCACCTTGAGCGGCACGCGCAGCTCCGCCGCCGCGGCCATCATCGCGCGCACGCGCTCCGTGGCGGTGGCGAGGAAATCGGCGCGCACTTCCAGCACCAGTTCATCGTGCACCTGCATCATCAGGCGCACCGCCGTGCCCGGCTCCTGGCACCAGGCGTCGACGGCCAGCATCGCACGCTTGATGATGTCGGCCGCCGTGCCCTGCATCGGCGCGTTGATCGCGCTGCGTTCCGAGTACTGCTGCAGCTGGCGGTTGCGCGAGGCGATGTCCGGCAGGTACAGGCGCCGCCCGAAAACCGTCTCCACGTAGCCGTCGCGCCGCGCCCGCTCGCGCGTGCTGTCCATGTATTGCCGCACCCCGGGGTAGCGGGCGAAATAGAGCTCGACGTATTCGGCCGCGGCGCTGCGCGCGATGCCGAGCTGGCGCGCCAGCCCGAAGGCGGACATGCCGTAGATCAGGCCGAAGTTGATCGCCTTGGCCGAGCGGCGCTGCTCGGCGCTCACCTGGTCGGGCGCCACGCCAAAGACTTCCGCCGCGGTCGCCTGGTGGATGTCCTGGTCCGCCGCAAAGGCGCGCAGCAGCCCTGCATCTCCCGACAGGTGCGCCATGATGCGCAGCTCGATCTGCGAATAATCCGCTGCCAGCAGCAGGTGGCCTGCAGGGGCGATGAACGCCTGGCGGATGCGCCGGCCCTCGGGACTTCGGATCGGTATGTTCTGCAGATTCGGATCCGTGGAAGACAGGCGCCCGGTGGCGGCGACGGCCTGGTGGTACGAGGTGTGGACGCGTCCGGTGGTCGGATCGATCTGCTCGGGGAGTTTCTCCGTGTAGGTCGAACGGAGCTTCGCCAGCGCGCGGTACTCGAGGATGAGCTTTGGCAGGGGGTAGTCGGCGGCGAGTTCCTCGAGCACATCCTCGGCGGTCGAGGGCTGCCCGGTCGGCGTCTTGCGCAGCACCGGCAGCTGCAGCTTTTCAAACAGGATCTGCTGCAGCTGCTTCGGTGATTCGAGATTGAAATCCTGTCCGGCCTCGCGCTGCGCCTCGAGGCCGAGCTCCCGCAGCCGCGCCGCCAGCTCGATGCTCTGCTGCTGCAGCATCGCGCGGTCGATGAGCACGCCACCGCGCTCCATGCGCTGCAGCACCGGCACCAGCGGCTGCTCGATCTCGAGG
>JANXYA010000370.1 GCA_025350345.1 Gammaproteobacteria bacterium | reverse complement strand
ATGGGCGCCGTGGACATGGAACGCCAGGCACCCAATGTCGGGCGCATGCGCCTCCTGGGCGCCACGGTCATCAGCGTCACGAGCTGCGATCGCACGCTCCGCGCCGCGATCGCTGAGGCGATGCGCGACTGGGTCACCGATCCGACCCACACCTATTACCTGCTGGGTTCGGCAGTCGGTGCGCACCCGTACCCGTTCCTGGTGCGCGAACTGCAGAGCATCATCGGGCGCGAGGCGCGCGCGCAGCTGCTCTCGCAGGCCGGCGCTCTGCCGGACGTGCTCATCGCCTGCGTGGGTGGCGGTTCGAATTCCATCGGCATCATGCACCCCTTCATCGCCGATCGCGGCGTCGCCCTGCTCGGGATCGAGGCCGGCGGGCGCGGCGCGGGCCTGGGCGAGAACGCGGCAACCTTGAGCCATGGCCGGCCCGGAGTGCTGCACGGCAGTTATTCGATGCTGCTGCAGGATGCGGACGGGCAGATCCAGGAAACCCACTCGGTCTCCGCGGGCCTCGATTATCCGGGCGTGGGCCCGGAGCACGCCCTGCTGCTCGCCTGCGGCCGCGTGCAGTATGAAACCGCCAGCGATGCGGAGGCGCTCGAGGCGGTGCGGGAGTGCTGTGAATGCGAGGGCATACTGCCGGCGCTGGAGAGCGCGCACGCCCTGGCCGGTGCGCGACGCTGGGCGCTCGCGCATCCTCGGCAGCGCGTGCTGCTCGGTCTTTCCGGGCGCGGCGACAAAGACATGCTCACGCTCACGCAGACCCTGCTGGCGCCGCCGCCGGCCGGTGAGCGCTGATGCTGCCGCGCGAGCGCATTGCCGCGGCCATTCGCGCCGCCGGCGCCTCAGGCGGACCAGCGCTCATCGGCTTTCTCACCGCCGGCTTTCCGCAGCGCGCCGGCTTTCGCGAGCACCTGGCCGACGTCGCTGCGGGGGCCGACGTGGTGGAGATCGGCGTGCCCTTCACCGACCCGATGGCCGATGGCATGACCATCCAGCGTTCCAGCCATGCGGCGCTGAGCCAGGGCGTCACCCTGCAGTGGATCTTCGAAGAGCTTGGGGCGATGGAGCGACCGAACAAGCCGCTGCTGCTCATGAGTTACCTCAATCCCCTGCTCAGCTTTGGATTCGAACGCCTCGCCACGGCCTGCGTGGGCGCGGGGGTGTGCGGACTGATCGTGCCCGATCTCCCGCTCGATGAGAGCGGCGCACTGCGCGCCGCGCTCGACCGCTCCGGACTCGCGCTGGTGCAGATGGTCACGCCGGTCACGCAGGCCGCGCGGCTGGCGAGACTGTGCGCGGCCAGCCAGGGTTTCGTCTACGCCGTGACCATGACGGGCACGACCGGCAAGTCGGTCGAATTGCCCGCCGACATGCTGGAGTATCTCGGGCGCGTGCGTGCCGTGGCGAGCGTGCCGGTGTGCGCGGGCTTCGGCATCAGGGCGCGCGAGCAGGTCGAGCGCCTGCGCGGCTCGGTCGATGGCGTCATCATCGGCTCGGCGCTCGTCGAGGTGCTCGAGCGTGGCGAATCAGCGCAGCAGTGGCTCGCCTCCCTGCGGCCGCAGGTGCGGTGAGCGCATGCAGCTGCTCACGATCGCGCCCCGCTTCTGTGGCCCACCGGGTACCGCGAATGGCGGTTACGCCTCGGGCCTGCTGGCGCAGCACGCCCGCGAGACCGTGCGGGTGCGCCTGGTGCGTCCGATCCCGCTCGGGGCGCCACTGCAGGTGGCGGTTCGCGACGCTGGCTGCCTGGAACTGCTCCACGACGGCACCCTGATCGCGAGCGCCGAGCCGGCCGCATTGACGCTCGAGGTGCCCCGTCCGCCCGATTATCTTGCCGCCCTGGAGGCCTCGCGCCACTACACCGGCTTCAACGATCACGCCTTTCCCGGCTGCTTCGTCTGCGGCCCGGAGCGCGCAAGGGGCGATGGCCTGCGCATCTTTGCCGGTCCCTGGACCGCGGGCGTGGGAAGCGACGCGGCCGGCGTCGTTGCCGAGCGGGTCGCGGCGCCCTGGGTGCCCAACGTGGCGCTCGGGCTCCCCGACGGCAAGGTGCGGCCCGAGTTCATGTGGGCGGCGCTCGATTGCCCGGGCTACTTCGCCGCGCGCGCCGATCGGGTGGCGATGCTGCTCGGAGAGTTCACGGCCCACGTCGATCGCCGCGTGCACGTGGAGGAGCCCTGCGTCGTGGTTGGCTGGCGCATCAGCGTTAGCGGCCGGAAGTACGAAGTGGGCACGGCGCTGTTCGACGAGGACGGCGAGCTGTGCGCGCGGGCGCGCGCGCTGTGGATCGAGCCGCGCCCGCGCTAGTCGGGCCGGTCGCGCCAGCGCGCGAAAAGCAGGGCGCCGATGCCGGCGCCGATCAGCAGCGGCCCGGGCAGGAGCGGCGCGATGTCCAGGCCGATCCATAGTATTCCGCCCAGCAGCAGCACGGCGCCGAGCAGCAGGCGGTCGCGCCGCCGGTGATCGGCGCTGAGGCGCGCCTGGAGCGAGGCGAGGGCCGTGCTGTCCTGCCGCGCGCGTGACTGGCTGTCCTGCGCGCGCTCGATCCGTGTCCGGGCGAGCGCGGGCAGCGCGCCCAATGCTTCGAGCAGATCCGGCAGGCCGCGGCGCAGCTCGCGCAGCAGCGCGCGCGGCCCGCTGCGTTCCTTCTGCCAGGCGCGCAGCACCGGTGCCGCGGTCTTCCAGATATCGAGCTCCGGATACAGCTGGCGCCCCAGGCCCTCGACGTTCAGCAGCGTCTTCTGCAGCAGGATCAGCTGCGGCTGGATCTGCCCATCGAAGCGCTGCAGTGCCGCGAACAGCCGCAGCAGCACCGTGCCGAAGGAGATCTCGCGCAGCGGGCGATCGAAGATCGGCTCGCAGATCGTGCGCACGGCGGACTCCATCTGCTCGACCCGCGTGTCTGCGGGAACCCAGCCCGACTGGATGTGCAGTTCGGCCACGCGCCGGTAGTCGCGATCGAAGACCGCCAGAAAATTCTCCGCCAGGTAGCGCTGGTCGCGCAGTGCGAGCGTGCCCACGATGCCGAAATCCACCGCGGCGTAGCGCGGCTGCGCCGGATCGTCGGTGAGCACGAAGATATTGCCGGGGTGCATGTCGGCATGGAAGAAATTGTGGCGGAACACCTGGGTGAAGAAGATCTCGACGCCGTTCTCCGCCAGGCGGCGAAAATCCGTACCGCGCTCCCTCAAGGTGGCCAGGTCGCCCACCGGTACGCCGTGGATGCGCTCCATCACCATGACCTCGGTGCGGCACAGGTCCCAGTGCACTTCAGGCACGTACAGGAGCGCGGAGCCGGCGAAGTTGCGCTTGAGCTGCGAGGCATTCGCCGCTTCGCGCATCAGGTCCAGCTCGTCGATGATCGTCTGCTGGTATTCGCGCACCACCGCCACGGGCTTCAGCCGGCGCGCCTCCGGCCACCAGCGCTGCGCCATCGTGGCCAGCACGTGCATCACTTCCAGGTCACGATCGATCTGCCCACGCATCCCGGGACGCAGCACCTTGACGATCACCTCGCGCCCATCCAGCCGGCGCGCCACGTGCACCTGCGCGATCGAGGCGGCGGCCAGCGGCTCGGTCTCGAAGGCCGCGAACAGCGCGCTGAGGGGCTGGCGGTAGCTGCGTTCGAGGCTGGCGCGGGCGACGCTGCCGGGAAAGGGCGGCACGCGATCCTGGAGCTTGGCCAGTTCATCGGCGATATCGGCCGGCAGCAGGTCGCGCCTCGTCGAGACCGCCTGGCCGAATTTCACGAAGATGGGCCCCAGTTCCTCGAGCGCGAGGCGCAGGCGTTCGGCACGCGTTGCGCCCCGGCGCCGCTGGAACCAGGTCCACGGCGAGAGGTAGAACAGGAAGCGCAGCGGGCGGTACAGGTGCGTGGCGCGCACGAAATCATCGAAGCCGTGCCGCACCAGTACCCGCTGGATCTCCAGCAGGCGGCCCAGCGCGCGCACTCTCATGGCCCGGCCTGCTGCGTTTCGAGCAGCTCAAGGTGCGCATGGAGCGAGGTGGCACGCGCCTCGGCCCGCTGCAGCTGCGCGCGCAGCGCTTCGACGCCACCGAGGAAACTCTCGGCCTCGGCACGCGATACCAGGTCGCGGCTCTCGTGCGCAAGGTACTCGGCGGAATTGCGCAGCAGCGAGGCGCCGGCCGCCCGGCCCCACTCGTTGACGTGGGTGAAGGCGCGCACGGCCAGGTGCGCATTCATGCGGCCCACCGTGCGGCCCAGGAGCGTCTCCACATTCGGCCGCAGGAGCCGCGCGAGTTCGCGGAACTGCCGCGCGAGGGCGTCATCCCCGCTGATGCCGAGGCCAGCGCTCGCCGGGGCCGCGTCCAGATCGCCGCCCGCCAGGGCGAGGAGCGCGAGCGGGCTGCCGCTCACGTTCACATCGGCGGCGCCCTGATCGCCTCCGGCCGGGACGCGCTCGCAGCGGAGCGAACCCGCGCTCACCGTCAGCAGCAGCTGCACCGGGACGCCCGTGGCGCTGATCAACAGGCGCCGCCCGTCGAGGGCCAGGCACAGCTCGCGCGCGCGCGGCGAGGCGG
>JANXYA010000359.1 GCA_025350345.1 Gammaproteobacteria bacterium | reverse complement strand
CGGCGGTATCGACGATGCCATCGGCCATCGGGATGTCGAGCTGGAGCGGAGAATTGGTGTTGATGACGGTGTAGCAGCTGGGGCGATCGCGGAATTGCCCGGCGGTGAGCCCATGGGCAATCCGGATCAGCTCGAAGTTATCGGCGATCTGCGCGTGCCCGCGGGAGAACATGAACGGCACCTTGTCCGTCAGCAGCAGCTGCGCGCGCATCACCTCGAGGTGGCGCAGGTGCACGGGCACGTCCTGCGGCTCGACCGCCCCGCCCAGCACCTGGATCACATCGAAGTGCTGGCACAGCTTCATCAGGTTGCTGAAGTCCTCCAGCGTGCCGGAGCGCCGCCCGCCCGCAGTGTCCATGATGTTCGGCGGTCCGGAGGTCGGCGCGAAGGCGACATGCCGGCCGCCCATCGGCACGCTGCGCGAGGGGTCCGCGGCATGCATGATGAAATTGCGCGGCGCGGTGGCCAGCGCACTTGCGACCAGCGAGCGGTCAATCCGCACCAGTTGCGTGCTCTCGTCGACCTCGGCGCCACCATCGCGGTAGCGGCGCAGGGCATCGGCGGAGAGCACCTTCATGCCGTGGGTCTCCAGAATGAGCAGCGCGGCATCGTGCAGGGCGCCGATCTGGTCGTCGGAAAACACCCGCAGTGGCTCGAAGGGGTTCTCGAGGTGACGGTAGGCGAGGGAGCGCGCAGCCACCGGGCTCGCGTTCTCGGCGGCCGGACTGCGGCGGCGGCCCGTGCGCCGGGCGGCGCGCAGTTCAATGTCGGTCATGCGGGAGCGGCTCCAGATTGAGGAGAGGCGGCGGGCGCAAAGCGCTCGATGAGCCAGGAGCGAAACAGGGCAATGGCCGGGTCACCGAGCGCCTCGGAATCGGTCACCAGGTAATAACCAAAGCCATCGTCGAGTGTGACATCGAACGGTGCCACGAGCCGGCCCTGGTCCAGATGAGTGCGGAACAGATCCAGGTCCACGAGCGCCAGACCCTCCCCGCTCAGGGCGTACTGCACGGCGAGCAGCTCCGTATCGAATACCAGGCCTCGCTCCACGTTCACCGCACCCAGATTGGCCTGTCGCTTGAACTGGATCCAGAAATGGTGCCGCGGCATCGTGTCGATGCGCATGTGGATCAATTCGTTGGCGGCTACGAAAGCGGCAAGGTCCTGGCCCGCATGCCGCGCCGCAACGTCCGGGTGGCACACCAGCCCCATGCGCACGGGCCAGAGCAGGTCGCTGACACGTTCCGTGATCGTGGGCCTGGAGTAGACGATGGCGATATCGACGTCATTGGAGGGCGGTCCAATGGCGTAAGGGCTCACCAGGTTGATCTCGACTTGCGGACTGAGGCGCCGGAAGTCGCGCAGCAGGGGAGCAGCGAGTTGGACGGCAAAACTCGCCGGGAACTGCACCCGCAAGGTCCGCAGGGTGGGTGCCGGCCCCTGGCGGATCTCATCGAGTGCGTATTCGATGCGATCAAAGGCCTTGGTGACGGTGGGCAGCAGGTGCTGGCCGGCTCCGGTGAGCGTCAGGGCGTGGGGCTTGCGTTCGAACAGCTGCGTGTTGAGCATGCCTTCGAGCGCGATGACGTGCCTCGACAGGGCGCTCTGCGATATCTGCAGCGCGGTGGCTGCGGCGGTGAAACTGCCATGCCGGGCGACGGCTTCGAAGGCCCGCAAGGCATTGAGCGGCAACCACCTTCGGTCGATCATGACCCGGTTCATCGGCTCCAGACCCATCCCGAAAATCACCGCAGGGTGAGGCAATCGGTGCGGCGTGGCAAATGTCTTTTTCAGATGCGCCCATGCCATTCCGGCACGCTTGTTGCCCTGGCGAGACACTCGCTGTGGCGCAGCGTGCCTCCAGAACTCCTTGCAGCCGGACGCAATAATTCCTTAATGAACGTGCTATAGCCTCGCTTGCTGGCCTGGGGCGGCGTGCGTGCATCCGGCTTTAAATGGACGAAGCGTTGATACCACGCCACAGGTCACGTAAAGTACGGCAGAGGGAGCGTAAGCCGGTGCAAAAACGGCTACCTACACGCAATCCGGTCGACACTGAATTCAACAAGTTTCGGGGAGATCCACTTGAACTCTAACGACACGATACGACGCGCCGTTCTGGCCGTGCTGGGTACGGCTGGCGCCGCGACAGCTTTCGGACCGCAAGCCAGGGCCGCCGATGCGACCACCACGGCGAACAGTGGCGGCCTCGAGGAAATCGTTGTGACCGCGCAGCGTCGCACGGAAAACATCCAGAGCGTGCCGATCACCATCCAGGCGATCACCGGTGAACAGTTGAAGCAGCTGAACGTGACCAGCTTCAGTGATCTGATGAAATATACCCCGAACGTGACCTTCAGCGGCAACGGCCCGGGCACGGGCAACATCTTCCTGCGTGGCCTGAGCTCTGGCGGCTCCGGCAACCAGTCCCAGTCGACCACCGCACCGTTCCCGAACGTGGCCCTGTATCTGGACGATGAGGGGATGCAGTTCCCGGCCCGCAACGCGGACGTGTATCTGGTCGACATGGAGCGCGTCGAGGTGCTGGAGGGTCCGCAGGGCACGCTGTTCGGCGGCGGCTCCCAGGCGGGCGCGATCCGTTACATCACGAACAAGCCGAAGCTGAATGTCACCGAGGGCTTTGCCAACGCAGGGTACGGCGTTACCGCCGGCGGCGATCCGAACAACACCCTCAATGCAACGTTCAACTTGCCGCTGATCGAGGGCAAGCTGGCCATTCGCGCCACCATTTATAGCGATCATCGCGGCGGATATATCGACAACGTGAAGGGCGATATTGCCGTTCCGCCGGTGGTCAACGTCCCCGCCGATGGGCCGATCGCGCGTCCGGGAAGTCCGGAGGCCGGCAACGGGAAATTGGCAGGAACCAACCTCAACACCGTGCAGTACACCGGTACCCGGATATCGGCGCTGTATCAGTTCAACGACGACTGGAACCTGCTGGTCCAGCAGAACTACCAGCAGTTCGAGGCGGATGGCTATTTCGCCGAAGAACCCAACAGTCCGGTCAGCCCGACACACCCGACGGGGACGGCGCTGGGTCCTTACCAGATCATGGCGTTCGAGCCGTCCTACAGCAAGGACAAGTACTCTTCGACGTCCTGGACGCTCAATGGCACGTTGACCGACTGGCTGAAGGCGGTCTACACCGGCAGCTACCTGAGCCGGAATATCGACGGGCAGCAGGATTATTCCAACTACATGACCTCGCGCCACGGCTCCTACTACGCCTGTTCGGGCGCGGGTGCCGGATATGCGTACTTCAGGTCAGCCAAGCCGACGACCTGCTACGCGCCGATCGGTAGCTGGCGCGATACGGTCATCAATACGCACCTGAGCCACGAGTTGCGCCTTACGACTTCGCCGGACTATCGCACTCGAGGTACGCTTGGCGCGTTCTATGAAAAGTTCGTGATCAAAGACGTCATGAACTTCAACTATTTGGGAATGCCGCAGTGCAGCCCCCAAAATCTCGCGATCTCGATTGCGGGCGGTGCGGACTGCGTCGAGGCGGTCGGCCCCGTACCGGGATACTACGCGACCGATCCGAACCTGCGCACGGACTCCAACACGGCGTTTGGCGAGGACGATGAGCGCGGTTACAAGCAGACCGCATTCTTCGGTTCGATGGATTTTGACATCATCCCGAAAGTCCTGACGGCCACTGGCGGTATACGCCACTACAAGTACGACGAATTTGAACAGGGTTCCGAGTACTACAGTGCAACCTCGACGATCCTCAACGTCCCGAACGGAACGCCGTACGGCGGCACGTACGTGAACCCGAAGGGACCGCTCGCCACGACCTGCACCGGCCACACGCCGGCGGGCTACGTTGCGGGAAACCCGTGCCCGGGTGCGTCTTACGGATTCGGCATGAACCTGCACAAGAGCGAGAGCGGCAACAAGTACCGCGGCAACCTGACCTGGCACGTCACGCCGGACGTCATGGCGTATTACACCTATTCGGAAGGTTTCCGGCCGGGCGGCTTCAACCGCACCGCGAGCAATGCAGCTGGGACCGTGGTTTCGCTGAAGAAGGTGGCCCCGTATACGCCCGGTGGACCCAAGCAGTTCTACAAACCAGAAGGGTATGACTCCGACAACCTCACCAACAACGAGATCGGCTTGAAGAGTCAGTGGCTTGACCATCGGCTGCAGGTCAACCTGTCCGTCTACCGGATGGACTGGAAGAACGTTCAGCTGTCCCTGTTCGACCCCGTACACCTGGGTAACACGACCTTCGTCATCAATGGCCCGACCTATCAGGTCACTGGCGAGGAACTGCAAGTTGTCGCCCGCGTGACCGAAGGGCTCACCATCCAGGGATCGCTGTCCAACAATGATTCGAAGCAGTCGAACGCGCCTTGCCTGACGGACAATGTGCCGGGTACCCCCCAGTACCCAAATTGCATTACGCAGGTGAATGGCGTGCCCTATACCAACCCGTACGGCGTGCTGGGCACCTCGCCCGCTTTCTCACCGAAGCTGCAGTTTAACGTGCGGGCACGCTACGACTGGACGAGCGGCGATTTCAAGCCGTACTTCATGGTGGGCGCCAATTACACCGGCGAGATGCGCAACGAACCGGCGAGCTTCCCGGACGGCAACGCTCCGAACGAAGCTGTCCCCACCACGACTTTGCTGCTGTACACGATGCCTTCGTACACGACTTATGACGCGTCGTTCGGCGTCGCCAAGGACAATTGGACGGTGGAGCTGTCGGGCAGCAACCTGACCAATAACGATGCCAGCACCAACACCTCTTCGGGCCAGTTCATCAAGACTGAATTCCCGCTGCGGCCGCGTGTGCTGACCTTGAATTTCGGGTTCAAGTTCTGATCGGCAGGCATTGACGCACGGTCAGCCGGCGCGGGTCGGTTGCAGTAGAATCAGGGGCGGGCTCTTTGAGTCCGCCCCTTTTTTTACGGACACTCATGGACTCTATCGAGACGGTTGCATCGCCAGGCGCGGCTGATCTGCCCCGCATACGGGCGCTGATCCGGCGGCGTGAATTCGTTCAGGCGCTGGCCGCAGGTGAGGACGTGCTCGCCGCAACGCCCGACGAGCGGGATGCGCTGCTGTTCGTGGCCATCGCCCAGCGCTATCTCGGGCGGGTCGGCGATGCCCAGCACACGCTCGCCACGCTGGCGCGGCATCATCCGCGCTTCAGCCGCCTGCACGAGGAACGCGGCCACTGCTATGTCGCCCTGAAGGATGCGCCACAGGCGATCGAGGCCTTTCTAATGGCGGTCAACATTAATCACGCGCTGCCGGCGAGCTGGTCCATGCTCGAGGGGCTCTACCGCATGAGCGGGCAGGCCGAGAATTGCGCCATGGCGGCGAGCCACGTGGCGACTCTGCGCAAGCTCCCGCGCGAGGTGGTGACCGCGACCGGATTGTTCATGGACGGCGATCTGGACGCGGCCGAACCCTTGGTGCGCGCCTTCCTGCTGGAGCACGGCAATGAGGTGGAAGCCATGCGCCTGCTGGCGCGCATCGGCATGGCGCGCAAGGTGTACGAGGATGCGGAGCTGCTGTTGGCCGCCGTGCTGGAACTTGCGCCCGACTATCGTGCCGCGCGCTCCGAGTACGCCGAGGCGCTCATCGAGATGCACAAATATAGCCAGGCGCGCGGCGAGCTTGACCAGCTGCTGCGCGAGGATCCCGCCAACCAGCTGCATTACCGGGGCCTGTATGCCGTGACCGCGGTCGGCCTGGGAGAGCATGATCGGGCGGTCGAATTGTACCGGGACCTGATCGCGCTCACGCCCCAGGACCCCGACCTGCACCTCTCGCTCGCGCACGCCTTGAAAACGATGGGCAGGCGCGAGGAGGCGATAGCGTCCTATCGCACTGCGGAGGCCTGCCGGCCGGGCTTCGGCGATTCGTACTGGAGTCTTGCGAATCTCAAGACCTATCGGTTCACGGATGAAGAGCTCACACGACTGAAGGAATTGCAGACGGCACCGGCAGTGGGGGTGATCGATCGGTATCACCTGCATTTTGCCCTCGGCAAGGCCCTGGAGGATCACGGCGACTTTACCGGTTCCTTCCGGTACTACGAGTTGGGCAATGCGCTGCGACGTGCACACAGCAATTACCGCCCGGAAATCATCGAGACCAATACGCGGCTGCAGATCGAAGTGTGCACCCGCGAATTATTCGCCGGCCGCCAGGGCTGGGGGGCACCCGATCCTGATCCGATTTTCATCGTCGGGCTGCCGCGTTCGGGCTCGACTTTGCTCGAGCAGATCCTGGCCTCGCACTCCCAGGTCGAAGGCACGCAGGAGCTGTCCAACGTCCAGCAGATCGTCGCCACGCTCCGGGGCCGTGATCCGGACCTGAGCAACCCCCGCTACCCGCGCATACTTCCGGAGCTCCAGCCCGAGGAGGTGCGGCACCTCGGTGAGCGGTATCTCGCTGAAACCCGCGTGTACCGCCTGGGCAAGCCCGCTGCAGTGCCTTTCTTCATCGACAAGATGCCCAACAACTTCCGGCATCTGGGGCTCATTCGCCTGATGCTGCCCAATGCCAGGATCATTGACGCGCGACGCGAGCCGATCGCCTGCTGCTTCAGCAACCTGAAGCAGCTGTACGCCAAGGGGCAGGAGTTCACCTACAGCATCGAGGATATCGCCCGCTACTACCGCACCTACCTCGAGCTGATGAGGCACTGGGATGAAGTGCTGCCGGGCTGGATCCTGCGGGTCCATCATGAGGACGTCGTCGATGATCTGGAGGGGAACGTGCGAGGCATGCTTGAGTTCTGCGGCCTCGAGTTCGAGCCGCAGTGCATCGAGTTTCACAAGACGGTGCGCAGCGTGCGCACCGCCAGCTCGGAGCAGGTCCGCCAGCCCATTTATCGCGAGGGACTCGATCAGTGGAAGAATTTCGAGCCCTGGCTCGAGCCGCTGAAAGCTGCCCTCGGCGATGCCCTGACGCGCTACCGCGATGCCTAAGGTCAACCTGCTGAATGCGCAGGCGATTGGCGAGCTGGTCGAGCTCGTTAACCAGGGCCATCTGGGCGAGGCCGAGCACAACGCGCGCACGCTGCTGGTGGCCCATCCCAACGTGGGCATGCTCTGGAAAATCCTCGGCGTGGCACTCGTCCGGCAGGGCAAGGATGCCTCGCAGGCGTTGCGCAGGACCACGGACCTGATGGCCGATGATGCCGAGGCGCATCGGAATCTCGGCGCGGCCCTGTGCGAGCAGGGACAGTGGGCTCTCGGACTGGAGAGCTTTCGTCGGGCGCTGGCGCTGGCGCCGCTCGATGCGGACTGCCTCGTCGAAGCGGCTGACGCACTGCGAGCGCTGGGACGTGCGCGCGAGGCCGTGCCGCTCTATCAACGGGCGCTGCAAAATGATCCCCGGCTCGTCGAGGCGCACAACAATCTTGGCAACGCGTACCTGGAACTCGCGCAGCCTACGCAGGCCGCCGCTTCCTACCGGCTGGCACTTGAGCTTCGGCCCGATGACGCCCAGATACTGTGCAACCTGGGCAACGCCGAGCGGGAGCTTGGCAATCTGGAGCAGGCCCTGGCGCTCTGCCGGCGGGCGGTGGCGCTTGATCCGAACTCAAGCGTCGCACACAACAAGCTGGGGCTGGTCCTGGTCACCCTGGGTCAAGGAGAAGAGGCCGAGGCGAGCTATCGGCAGGCGTTGGCGCTGAACTCCCGGTACGCGGAGGCGCTGAATAATCTGGGCAATCTGCTCCGCGGCTTCGGTCGTCGTCGCGAGGCCGTCGCCTTGTACACCCAGGCCATCGAGGGGGATCCCAACCGTCCCGAAAGTCACTGGAACCTCGGCTCCGTGCTGTTTGAGCTGCGGCGCACCCATGAGGCAGCGGCGAGCTTCGAGCGGGCGCTGGCAATCAAGCCCGACTATGCCCCGGCTCTCTTGAGCATGGGGATAGCGCTGCGCCAGCAGCGCCGTCCCGCCGAGGCGGAGCGCAGCTGCCAGGCCGCGCTGGCCGCAGAGCCCAACTACGTCGAGGCATTGTCGTTCCTGGGCGAGTTGCGCGCTGACCGTGGTCGCTTTGCCGAAGCCGAGGAACTGTTCCGGCAAGCCATTGCCATCCAGCCGGATTTCGCCGCCGCCTATTTCGGCATCGCGACTCATCGCAAGATGACCAGGGTCGATGAGGCCTGGCTCACGGGCGCGGAAGCCCTGCTGGCTAGGCCACTGCCACTGGCGCAGGACATCAGCCTGCGCTACGCGCTGGGCAAGTACTACGACGACGTGGGGGAATACGATCGTGCGTTCGAGCACTATCGGCAGGCGAACGAACTTGCGAAACGTTACGAATCAAACTACAGCCAGGCGCAACTGAGCGAGAGAGTCGATCAGATCATGCGCAGCTGCGATCCGGCGTTCCTGCAGCGAGCCACGCTGCAGGGCTCGAGCTCTGAGCAACCCGTTTTCATCGTCGGCATGCCGCGCTCCGGCACTTCGCTGACCGAGCAGATCCTGGCCTCACACCCCGCAGTCGTCGGTGCCGGCGAGCTGCCCTTCTGGAATGGCGCATTTACCGCATACCGGAAGGCTGAAGTTAAGGGCCAGGTCGATGCGAAGCTCATTCCCGGCATGGCGGTGGACTACCTCGAACGTCTCGCGGCTGAAAGCAATGGCGGACTGCGGGTGGTGGACAAGATGCCCGCCAATTTCTTTTACGCGGGACTGATCCACGCGGCGTTTCCGCGGGCCCGCATCATCCACATGCAGCGCCATCCCCTCGACACCTGCCTGTCGATCTACTTCCAGAATTTCTTCGGCATGGGGCCGTTTGCCAACGACCTGGATGATCTGGCGCATTACTACGGACAGTACCTGCGCATCATGAATCACTGGCGCGCCATGCTGCCGGCGACGGCTCTGCTGGAGATTCCCTACGAGGCACTCATCGAGGATCAGGAGGCCTGGTCGCGGCGGATGGTGGATTTCATCGGCCTGCCGTGGGACCCGAAATGCCTGGAGTTTCACCAGACCGATCGCGTGGTGATCACCGCGAGCAAATGGCAGGTGCGGCAGAGAATTCATGGGGCATCGGCCGGGCGCTGGCGACACTACGAGAAATTCGTGGGACCGCTCCGCGAGGCGCTCGGCGACGCCGTCGAGCGCTACCGTGCTTGAGGCCCGGGGCCTCATGAAGATCACTTGATGAGCGCTTCTCGTGGCCCGAACGCCAAAAATAACGGCAGTTGGCAGTGGTAGGAAATATTGCTACTCTTGCCTACCAGAAGGAACCACGCTACGGCCAACGTCGAGAAACTCAGTATTGCACTGCCTGCCGACATGGCCAGATTGGTCCATCGAGCGGTTAAGACCGGCGATTACGCCTCCAGCAGCGAAGTGATTCGCGAAGCACTGCGGGAATGGAAAGCCCGCCGGGCTGCACGCAATGACGTCATCGTCGAAGTCCGTCGATTATGGGAAGAGGGCCTGGCCAGCGGTAGAAGCGCGGAACTTGATATGGCGGCCATCAAGCAACGCGGCCGGCTGCGATTGCAGGCGTCCAAGAAATAGTCGACAGGGCGAGGGCAGGGGAGATGTCACGGGTAGGCCGCACGTGGCTCGCTGACCAGGATCTCGAAGGCAGCTGGTTTTTCATCGCCCAGGACAGCGAGACTGCCGCCGACCGCCTC
>JANXYA010000300.1 GCA_025350345.1 Gammaproteobacteria bacterium | reverse complement strand
TTTCCGGAGAGCTGCCAGCTGATGTCGTTTACCGCGACCCGCAGGTCACCGCCTTTCGCGACATCCATCCACGCGCGCCGGTCCATATCCTGATCGTGCCCAACAAGCCGATACCGACCGCCAACGACATCGCCGACGAGGACCAGGCGCTGATCGGCCACCTGTACACGGTGGCCCGCGATCTGGCGCGCCGCGAGGGCATTGCGCAGGATGGTTACCGCCTGATCATCAACTGCAACGCGCACGGCGGCCAGGAGGTGTACCACCTGCACGTGCACCTGCTCGGCGGCCGGCCCCTCGGGCCCATGGTGTCCGCATGAGCCGCACCAGCGCGCTGTATCCGCCGCTCCAGCCGTATCGGCGCGGCCGGCTGCGCGTGTCGCCACGCCACGAACTGTATTTCGAGGAGAGCGGGAATCCACAGGGCAAGCCGGCCGTGTTCCTGCACGGCGGCCCGGGCGGCGGCATCACCCCCGCGATGCGCCGCTTCTTCAATCCGCGCCGGTATCGCATCGTGCTCCTCGATCAGCGCGGCTGCGGCAAGAGCCGTCCGCACGCCTCGCTGGTCGATAACACGACCTGGGATCTGGTCGCCGACATCGAGCGGTTGCGCGCCCACCTCAAGATCGACAGATGGCTGGTGTTCGGCGGATCCTGGGGCTCGACGCTGGCACTGGCCTACGCGCAGCGCCACCCGCGGCGCGTGACGGAACTCGTGCTGCGCGGCATTTTTCTGCTGCGGCGCTCCGAGCTCGAATGGTTCTACCAGGACGCGCTGGGCGCCGGCGCGCTGTTTCCCGATCGGTGGGAGGACTTCGTGGCGCCCATCCCGGAGCGCGAGCGCCACGACATGATGGGTGCCTACTATCGCCGCTTGACCTCACGCAGCGCCGCGGTGCGGGCCCGTGCGGCGCGCGCCTGGTCGGTGTGGGAGGGGGCCACGAGCTATCTGCGCGCGAGCGAGAGCGGCATCGCCAAATTCGGCGATGCGCAGTTCGCCGCGGCCTTCGCCCGCATCGAGTGCCACTACTTCGTCAATCGCGGTTTTCTCAAGCGCGAAGACCAGCTGCTGCGCGACGTGGAGAAAATCCGCCACATTCCCGCGGTCATCATCCAGGGTCGCTACGACGTGGTCTGTCCGATGCGCAGCGCCTGGGACCTGCATCGCGCCTGGCCCGAAGCGCAGCTGCAGGTCATCCCGGATGCGGGTCATTCGGCCTTCGAACCCGGCAACGCGCGGGCGCTGGTGGCCGCCACCGATGCCTTTGCCCGCCTCAGGCGGCGCGCAGCCTCCCGCTCAAAGCCTCGTTCGCGTCGATGATGCCGGCCGCCTGCAGCCAGGCGCGGGCATCCGCGGCGTCCTGCTCGAACCAGGCGCGCGCACTGCCCAGCCGGAAGCTGTAGCCCCATTCATCCATGTCGCGCCAGGCACGCTCGCGTCCGAAGCCGCGGATTGCGTCGGCCAGCAGGACCTGCAGGTAGCACACCGCGCTCTCCTCCGCATCGTCGCCACCGGCGTCGCGATCGAGACCCACGCGCCGCTCCGGACTCATGCAGATGAAATGGGCGGCCTCGTGCAGGATGGAGTGGACAGGGGTGTCGGGCCGGGCGAGCAGCGTCCCGCCCTGCAAGCCCGCCTCGCTCTCGCCCCAGTAGGAACCGGGGATCGGCGCCTCCGGCTCGACCATGCGCAGCTCGATCCCGAAGCGCAGCAGCAGCTGCACCACTGCCGCCCGGTCCGTCGCAGCGAGACGCAGCACCTGTCCGGTACCTTTCGCCTATTCGGGCGGCGTCAGAGCGAGGCCAGGCGGCGCATGATCTGCGCCACGAGGTCATCGGCCAGCGCCTTCCTCAGCGTATCGCGCTCGCGCTCCTTGGCCAGCAGGGCACGCTCGTCGAAGCTGTATTCGCGCGTCACGACGTGCTCTTGCGGCGCCAGCAGTTCGCGCCCCTGGTAATCGACCGACACGCGCACGCGGTAGCTCAGTTCGAAGGCGGTGGGAATATTGTAGGCCGATACGGTGAGCACCCGCTCCGCGGTGGTGTCATCGAGAATGTGGATGGCGGCGGACCCTGCGGGCGCTCCGTCCAGGCGCGTGCCGGCGGCGAGGAGCGCCGCGCGCAGTGAATTGCAGAAATCCGATTGCGTATCCGCCGCCATGAGGCGCGCCGAGGCGAAGCTGCGTGGCAGCTCATAGCTGCCCTGCAGGTGAAAGCCGCAGCCGGCCAGGAGCCAGGCCGGCGCCAGTACAGCGAGCAGCCGCCACCCTGATTTTCGCTGCGCTACCATCAGACCACGATGTTGACGAGCTTGCCGGGCACGTAGATTACGCGGCGCGGCTCGACGTTGCCGACGAAGCGGCGCACGTCGGGGTCTGCGAGGGCCGCCGCGCGCGCCGCCGCCTCATCGGCGAGCGCGCTCACCTGCACGCGGCCGCGGAGCTTGCCGTTGACCTGCACGACCAGTTCCACGGTCGGCTGCACCAGGGCGGCAGGATCGGGCCTGGGCCACGGCTCCTCGATCAGGGCGCGCTCGTGGCCCAGCGCGAACCACAACTCGTGGCAGATGTGCGGCACCATCGGCGAGAGGCACAGCACGGCCAGCTCGAGCGCCTCTTGCCGCACAGCGCGTGCCCCTGCCCCCGGCACTTCGAAGCGGCCCACCGCGTTGAGCAGCTCCATCACCGCCGCGATCGCCGTGTTGAACACGCGCCGGCGCGCGATGTCGTCCGTGACCCGCACGACCGTCTGGTGCGCCTGCCGGCGCAGATCTGCTGCCGCCTCACCGAGGCCGCTGAGCACTGCGCTCGTGAGCGGCTCGGGCTTCGGGCCGGCGTGCACGTGGTCGTAGACGGCTTTCCACAGGCGGCGCAGGAACCGGAACTGGCCCTGCACGCCTTCATCGGACCATTCGAGGGTCTGCTCCGGCGGGGAAGCGAACATCACGAACAGCCGCGCGGTATCGGCGCCGTACTTCTGCACCAGGCTCTGCGGATCGACGCCATTGTTCTTGGACTTCGACATGGTGCCGAGTCCGCCATGCTCGACCGGCAGCCCATCGCTCACCAGCACCGCCCCGATGCGCTTGCCCGTGCCATCGACGCGCGTCTCGACGTCCGCCGGATTGAAATAAACCGGCCGGCCCGTCGCCGCCTGGCGATAGTAGATCTGGTTGAGCACCATGCCCTGCGTGAGCAGCCGGCGGAACGGCTCATCGAGGCTGATCAGCTGCATGTCGCGCATCACGCGCGTCCAGAAGCGTGAGTACAGCAGATGCAGGATCGCGTGCTCGATGCCACCGATATATTGATCGACCGGCAGCCAGTATGCCGCGCGTTCATCGACCGGCCTGGAATCCTGGTCGGTACAGGCGAAGCGCAGGAAATACCACGATGAGTCGACAAAGGTGTCCATCGTGTCGGTCTCGCGGCGCGCGTTCTGGCCGCAGCGCGGGCAGGCGCAGTGCAGGAAGGCCTCTGACTTCGCCAGCGGATTGCCCGAACCATCGGGCACCAGGTCTTCAGGCAGACGCACCGGCAGCTGCGCGTCGGGCACCGGCACCTCGCCGCAGGAGGGGCAATGGATGAGCGGAATCGGGCAGCCCCAGTAGCGCTGCCGCGAGATGCCCCAGTCGCGCAGGCGCCATTGCACGCGCGGCTGGCCGAGTCCCCGCTGCTCGAGCGCCCGGCAGATGGCGGTCACAGCCTCCGCCGAGCTCAGGCCGGAGAACTCGCCCGAATTCACGGTCACGCCGGCCTCGGCGTACAGGCCCTGCCACTCTGGCCCGACTTCATCCCACTCCGCGCCGGAGGGCCTGATAACGGTTCGCAGTGCGATGCCGTGGCGATGCGCGAACTCGAAATCGCGCTCATCGTGCGCCGGCACGCCCATGACCGCGCCGGAACCGTAGCTCATCAGGACGTAGTTGGCGACCCAGACTTCGATCGGCTCGCCGGTCAGCGGATGACGCACGTGCAGGCCGGTGCGCATGCCGCGCTTTTCCATGGTCGCCACCGCAGCTTCCATCGTGCTGCCGCGCCGGCACTCCTCGACAAAGTCGAGCAGCTGCGGATCGCGGGACGCGGCGGCCTGCGCCAGCGGATGCTCGGCCGAGATCGCGGCGAAGGTCACGCCAAAGAGGGTGTCGGCGCGGGTCGTGAACACACTGAGCGCGCCGGCGGCGCTCGCTGCCGTGGCGCCGAGTGTGGCGATCGTGTCGTCGCTATAGGGAAACACGACTTCGCACCCCTCGCTGCGGCCGATCCAGTTCGCCTGCATCGTGCGCACACGCTCGGGCCAGTCGGTGAGGCCATCGAGGGCCGCGAGCAGTTCCTCTGCATAGGCCGTGATGCGCAGGTAATACATCGGGATCTCGCGCTTCTCGATGAGCGCCCCGGTGCGCCAGCCGCGCCCGTCGATGACTTGTTCGTTGGCCAGCACGGTCTGGTCGACCGGATCCCAGTTGACGACCCCGGTTTTCTTATAGGCGATGCCGCGCTCGAGCATGCGCAGGAACAGCCACTGGTTCCAGCGGTAGTACTGCGGATCGCAGGTGGCCAGTTCGCGACCCCAGTCGAGCGCAAAGCCCAGGGCCTGGAGCTGGCGCTTCATATAGGCGATGTTTTCGCGCGTCCAGCGCGCCGGCGGCACGCCATTGGCGATCGCAGCGTTCTCGGCCGGCAGGCCAAAGGCATCCCAGCCCATCGGCTGCAGCACGTTCAGACCCTGCATGCGCATGAAGCGCGCCAGCACGTCGCCGATGGTGTAATTGCGCACGTGCCCCATGT
>JANXYA010000299.1 GCA_025350345.1 Gammaproteobacteria bacterium | reverse complement strand
CGCCCGCGCCCGCCAGGCACCGGCGAGGCTGGCCAGCCGTCCCAGCCGCTCTGGCAGCAGCGCCTCGATCTGGGCGCGCAGGCGCCGCGCGAGCGTCGGTGAGGCGCCACCGGTGCCGATGGCGATGAGCACGGGGGAACGATCGACGATGGCAGGCATCAGGCAGCTGGAGGCCTGCGGATCATCCACGGCATTCACCCAGATGTGGGCCTCGCGCCCCGCCCGGCTCACCTGCAGGTTGATCTCCGGCCGGTCGGTGGCGGCAATGGCCAGCACGACGCCCTGCAGCTGCTCCGGTGCGAAGCCGGTCGGGAGGTATTCGGCGCCGACGCGTTCACACAGGGCCGCCAGCTCCGGGCAACGCTCCGGTGCGACGACGCGCAGCCGGGCGCCGGCCTCGCACAGCAGCTCCGCCTTGCGGGCCGCGATCGTGCCGCCGCCGACGAGCAACACGCGCTCGCCATGCAGTTTCAGGAATACTGGCAGGTAATCCAAGTCTGGCCTCTGGGATCATTATCGTTCCGGCGACTCATAACTTTGACGCATAAGCACCCGGCGGCCCCGGAAGGCGGCCCGCCTGAACTGAGCAACGGTACCGCCCGTGCTGACACTGCCGTGACCGCGGGCACGCGGACTGCGGCACAATGATCGCATGAGCGAACCCTTTCCGCTGACACTGCGGCGCTTGCGCCAGGACGAGCATGTGCGCGCCCTGACGCGCGAAGTGCACCTGCGGCTCGACCAGCTCATCCAGCCCTGCTTCGTGGCCGAGGGCAGGGGAAGCGCGGAGCCAGTGCCCGGTCTCACCGGCGTCATGCAGGAGACGCCCGCCTCGCTCCTGCGGCAGACGGAAGCGGACCTGCGCGCCGGGGTGCGCGCCTTCCTGCTGTTTGGCGTGCCGCGCGCGCGCGCCGCGCGGCAGATCGACTGGTCGTTCACCGCCGGCCAGATCCAGGCCCTGAAGGCCCGTTTCGGCAAGGACATCTGGTTGGCAGCCGACGTGTGCCTCTGCTCCTCCACACCGCACGGCCATTGCGGCGTGCTCAACGCGGAGGGAGACCATCTGGACAATGACGCCAGTGTGCAGGAACTGACGGCGGCGGCCCTGGCCTATGCGCAGGCCGGCGCCGATTGCGTGGCGCCGAGCGACATGATGGATGGCCGCGTCGGCGCGATTCGCCGCGCCCTTGACGCCGGCGGGCTCGAACGCACCGTGCTGATGAGCTATGCGGTCAAGTTTCAGTCGGCACTGTACGGACCCTTCCGCGTGGCCGCCGATTCCGCGCCCAAGACGCAGAGCGCCTTGCGCGATCGCGCCAGCTACCAACTCGATCCGGCCCGCCCGGCCGATGCCTGGCTGTGTGCCGAGCGCGACCTCGCCGAGGGCGCCGATATCCTCATGGTGAAGCCGGGGCTCCCCTACCTCGATCTGCTGCGCGACCTGTCGCGCGCGATCCGCAAGCCCTGGGCGGTGTATCACGTCAGCGGCGAATTCGCCGCGCTCGAAGCGCTGGCGGAAAAGGGCCTGGCGCCGCGGGCCGCGCTGCACCGCGAGGTCCTGACGGCCTTCAAGCGTGCCGGCGCCAGCATGATCATTACGTATGGCGCGCGCCAGGCGCGCGAACTGCTGGACCTGTGAGCCGCTCCGAAGCGCTGTTCGCGCGCGCCCTTAAGGTCTCCCCCGGCGGCGTCCACTCCCCGGTGCGCGCCTTCCGCAGCGTCGGTGGGACGCCGGTGTTCATGACCGGCGGCCGCGGCGCGCGCCTGATCGATGTCGATGGACGTGAGTACCTCGATTTCTGCATGGCCTTCGGGCCCATGATCCTCGGGCACGGCGATGCCGCCGTGCGCGATGCGGTCGAGCGCGCCATGGGCCGCGGCTGGAGCCTGGGCACCGCCGAGCCCTATAGCCTGGAGCTCGCCGAATACATCACCAGCCGCATCCCCTGGGTACAGATGTTGCGCTTCGTGAATTCCGGCACCGAGGCGGTCATGTCGGCTTTGCGCGTGGCACGGGGCGCGACCGGTCGCTCGAAAATCCTGAAGTTCGAGGGCTGTTATCACGGCCACGCTGACTCCATGCTGCTGAAGGCGGGCTCCGGCCTGGCTGACGCACCGCTACCCGACAGTGCCGGCCTGGGCGCGATGGCCAGCCGCGAGACGCTCATCGCGCCGCTCGACGACGAGGCTGCCCTCGAA
>JANXYA010000258.1 GCA_025350345.1 Gammaproteobacteria bacterium | reverse complement strand
GTCGAGGGTATCGTCGTGTCCAACCACGGCGGGCGGCAGCTGGATGGGGCCGTCTCGACCGCGCTGGCACTGCCCGCGATCGCGGATGCGGTCGGCGATCGTGTCACGGTGCTCGCGGACTCCGGCGTGCGCTCCGGTACGGATGTCGTGCGGCTCCTGGCGCTCGGCGCAAAAGCCGTGCTGCTCGGCCGCTGCTGGGTCTATGCCCTGGCGGCGCGCGGGCAGGCGGGCGTCACGGAGCTGCTCGGGCTGCTGGAAAACGAGATCAGGATCGCCATGATCCTGACCGGCTCGGGTGAGCTCAGCGCGCTGGACCGTAACACAGTAATATTGCCACCGAAGTAGCCCGGGGGAGAGTGCGAATGGAAGAGGTGGTGATCGTCGCGGCACTGCGCACGGCGGTAGGCAAGTTCGGCGGCAGCATTGCCAGGGTGGCCGCCTCGGATCTCGGTGCCCAGGTCATCAAGGCCCTGCTCACGCACAGCGGCGTGGCGCCGGAGCAGATTTCCGAAGTGATCATGGGACAGGTACTCACCGCCGGTTGTGGCCAGAATCCGGCGCGCCAGGCATCGATCCGCGCGGGCCTGCCCGATGCGGTCCCGGCCATGACGGTCGGCAAGGTCTGCGGGAGCGGCCTGAAGGCGACGCACCTGGCGGCGCAGGCGATCAGGTGCGGGGATGCCCAGATCGTGATCGCGGGCGGCCAGGAGAACATGAGCGCCTCCCCGCACGTGCTGCCAGGCTCGCGCGACGGGTTCCGCATGGGCGATGCCAAGCTGATCGACAGCATGATCGTCGACGGCCTGTGGGATGCCTACAACAACATCCACATGGGCACGACCGCGGAGAACGTCGCCAGCCAGTTCGGGATCACCCGGCGCGAACAGGATGAGTTCGCCGCCTTCTCGCAGCAGAAGGCCGAGGCGGCCCAGCGCGCCGGGCGCTTCAAGGATGAGATCGTGGCCGTGGAGATCGCCTCGAAGAAGAGCACGGTGCGCTTCGACAGCGATGAGTACATCCGGCTCGGCACCACCGCCGAGGCGCTCGCCGAGCTCAGGCCCGCCTTCAGCAAGGACGGGACGGTGACGGCCGGCAATGCCTCGGGCCTCAATGACGGTGCGGCGGCGGTGCTGATGATGTCGGCTTCGAAGGCGCGCGAGCTGCAGCTCAAGCCGCTGGCCCGCGTCAAGGCCTACGCCTCGGCCGGCGTGGATCCGAAGATCATGGGCATGGGTCCCGTACCGGCCAGCCAGCTGTGCCTGCAGAAGGCGGGGTGGACGCACTCGGACCTCGATCTGATGGAGATCAACGAGGCCTTCGCCGCCCAGGCGATCGGTGTCAATCGCAAGATGGGCTGGGACACCTCCAGGATCAACGTCAATGGCGGTGCGATTGCGATCGGTCACCCGATCGGCGCCTCGGGCTGCCGGATCCTGGTGA
Organism: Gammaproteobacteria bacterium; assembly: GCA_025350345.1. Lineage (GTDB taxonomy): Bacteria > Pseudomonadota > Gammaproteobacteria > Steroidobacterales > Steroidobacteraceae > FEN-1191. The sequence goes on along the minus strand of JANXYA010000258.1, from coordinate 1,868 downwards.
CGCTCCTGCACGAGATGGTGCGGCGGGATGCGCATCGGGGACTCGCCAGCCTGTGCATTGGCGGGGGCATGGGCGTCGCGCTGGCGGTAGAGCGTTAGACATATCGAACGGGGACGGTAATCGTGGCAACGAAACGCATCGCATTGGTCACCGGTGGCATGGGCGGGCTCGGCGAGGCGATCTGCATCAAACTGGCCGCCATGGCCAATACCGTGGTCACCACCTATTCGCCTGGCAACACCAAGGCCAGCGCGTGGCTTAGCGAAATGAAATCCCGCGGCTACACCATCCACGCCTACGCCTGCGACGTGACGGACTGGAACTCCTGCGCCGCCTGCGTGGCCAGGGTCGTGGCGGAGATCGGTCCCGTGGACGTGCTGGTCAACAATGCCGGCATCACCCGCGACATGACATTCAAGAAGATGGATCGCATCAACTGGGACGCGGTCATCCACACGAACCTGGATTCCTGCTTCAACATGATCAAGCAGGTGTGCGACGGCATGGTCGAGCGCCAGTGGGGCCGCATCATCAACGTCTCTTCGGTCAACGGCCAGAAGGGCGCGTTCGGGCAGACCAATTATTCCGCGGCCAAGGCCGGCATGCACGGCTTCACCAAGGCCCTCTCGCTCGAGGTCGCCCGTAAGGGCGTCACGGTCAATACGATCTCCCCGGGCTACATCGGCACGCAGATGGTGATGGCCATCCCGAAGGAAGTGCTGGATTCCAAGATCATCCCGCAGATTCCAGTGGGGCGGCTCGGCAAGCCGGAGGAAGTGGCGGGGCTGGTCGCTTACCTGGCCAGTGAAGAGGCCGCGTTCGTGACCGGCGCCAACATCGCCATCAACGGCGGCCAGCACATGCAGTGAGGGCCTCGCTACAGCGAGGCGATTTCCTTCAGGCTGAGCATCCGCCACTGGCCCTTCGGCAACACGCCCAGCGACAGCGGACCCACCGCCACCCGCACCAGGCGCAGCACCGACACATCGAAGGCGGTGAGCAACCGGCGTATCTGCCGGTTGCGCCCTTCCTGCAGTGTGAGTTCCAGCCACGCATTGCGGGCACCGCTGCGCAGCTGGCGCACGGACAGCGCACCCAAATGCTCACCGTCCACAACGACGCCGCGCTGGATGGCGGCCAGCATGGCTGGGTCCGGCAGGCAATCGACCTGCACGTGGTAGGTTTTTGCAGGTCCGGTCTTCGGGTCGCTGACCCGGGACGACCAGGCCGGGTCGTTGCTGAACAGCAGCAGCCCCTCGCTCGCCTTGTCGAGCCGACCGACGGGTGCCAGCCAGGGCAGTGCCGCACCCACGAAGCAGCGGTAGACCGTGTCGCGACCACGTTCATCCTGCCGCGTCGTGACCAGGCCACGGGGCTTGTTCAGCATCAGCACCAGGCGCTGCGCCGCCACGCACTCCTGCCCATCGACCTCGATGCGATCGAGTGCTGCCCGTACCGGCAATTCGGCGTCGTGCACCACCTTGCCGTTGACCCGGACGCGGCCCTCCCGCACCCACTGCGCGGCCTGGGTGCGCGAGCCCAGGCCCCGCTTTGATATCGCACGCGCCACGCCATGGCGTGGCACGTGCAATCCGGCGGTGGGGGGCTTGGGCACCATCGGGCTAGCATGTCCCAAGAGCAATACTCATCGCCACACGCGCGGCAGGTAGAATGAGGGCACTCGCCCTGACGATGCAGGATGGATGCATGGAATGCCAGCCTTGAGCGCAGTGACTCCGCCCGTTCTGGCCATGATCGGCCTGGGCCGCATGGGCGCCAATATGCTGCGGCGCCTGGCGCGCTCAGGCGTTCAGGTGATTGGCTACGACGCCTCGGCAGCAGCCGGCGCGGCGCTCGCCGCCGAGCCG
>JANXYA010000180.1 GCA_025350345.1 Gammaproteobacteria bacterium | reverse complement strand
TGCACGTAGACATCCCTGAACGGTACGGCACCGTCCATGAATTTCAGGCCCAGCATGATCATGCGCGCGATCCAGAAGAAGATGATGTCGAACCCGCTCACCAGCACGCTGGTCGGGTAGAAGCGCGCCAGCTCCGCCGTGCGCGCAGGCCAGCCCAGCGTCGAGAAGGGCCACAGGGCGGAGGAGAACCAGGTATCCAGCACATCCTCGTCCTGCCGCAGCGGCACATCGTGCCCGTGCCGTGCGCGCGCCTGCGCCGCCGCCGCGGCGCCATCGCGGGCGACGTAGAGGTGGCCGGCATCGTCATACCAGGCGGGGATCCGGTGTCCCCACCACAGCTGGCGGCTGATGCACCAGTCCTGGATGTTGCGCATCCACTGGAAATAGGTCTTGTCCCAGTTGGCGGGCACGAAGCGGATCTCACCGCTCTCCACCGCGGCGATGGCCGGTGCGGCCAGGTCCGCCACGCGCACGTACCACTGATCGGTGAGGTAGGGTTCGATGACCGCGCCACTCCGGTCGCCCCTGGGCACCATCAGCTTGTGCGCCTCGATGCGTTCGATGAAACCGCGCGCTTCCAGCTCCGCGACAATTCTCTTCCGCGCCTCAAAGCGATCGAGGCCGCGTAGCGCCGCCGGCGCCGCCTCATTGAGGCGGGCGTCGGGGGTGAGCACGTTGATCAAGGGCAGCTGGTGGCGCTGGCCGACCGCGTAGTCGTTGAAGTCGTGCGCCGGGGTGATCTTCAGGCAACCGCTCCCGAAGGCGGGATCGACGTAGCTGTCGGCGATGACCGGGATCCGGCGTCCGCTGAGGGGCAGCACCACGGTGGCGCCAACCAGGTGACGGTAGCGCTCATCGTCCGGATGCACGGCGATGGCCGTGTCGCCAAGCATAGTCTCCGGGCGCGTCGTGGCCACCACCAGCGAGCCGCTCCCGTCACTGAGCGGATAGCGCAGGTACCAGAGCGAGCCGGATTCCTCTTCGCTTAAGACTTCCAGATCGGAAAGGGCGGTGAGCAGCACGGGATCCCAGTTGACCAGGCGCTTGCCCCGGTAGATCAGCTGCTGCTCGTGCAGGCGCACGAAGGCCTCGGTCACCGCGCGCGAGAGGCCTTCATCCATCGTGAAGCGATCGCGCGACCAGTCGACCGAGGCGCCGAGCCGTCGCATCTGGCGCGCGATCGTGTCGCCGGACTGGGCCTTCCACTGCCAGACGCGCTCCACGAACTGCTCGCGCGTCAGCTCGGTGCGACGCCGGCCCTCGGCGTTGAGCTGCCGCTCGACCACCATCTGCGTGGCGATGCCCGCGTGATCGGTGCCGGGCTGCCACAGTGTCGCCTCGCCCCGCATGCGGTGATAGCGCGTGAGCGCATCCATGATCGTGTACTGGAAGGCGTGGCCCATGTGGAGCGTCCCGGTCACATTGGGCGGCGGGAGCATGATGCAGAAGGCCGTGGCCTCGGGGTTGCTCCGCGGCGCGAAGCCGCCCTGTGCCTCCCATTGGGCGTACCAGCGTGGCTCGATCTCACCGGGCGAGTAGGTCTTGTCCATTTTCCTAAGGACCCGCGGCGGCGCTCTTGTGGGTCACGGGTTCGATGCCCCGTTCACGATACTGCTTGAAGCGCGTCCGGCCGGCCTGGCGCCGGGCAGGGTCGGCGTCGATGATCTCCACGACGCGGGTGGCCAGGTCCAGGGCACCGGGGAGCGCGGAAGCCAGGTTGACGATCAGCTGCGGTGCCGTGGCCGGCAGCCGCTTGGCGCTGAGCAGGACGGGCGTCTCTTCCCAGCTCGATTCCGGGCTTAAGGGTTCGTGCGGTACGAAGCTGCGGTCGGCAAAAGTCCACAGCAGTTCATCAAAGGCCGCGAGCTCGGTGTCGCTGTCGAACCAGACGAGCACCCGCTCCTCGGCATTGAAGGCTTTTTCTATTTCCTGGCAGGCGAAGCGCCAGCGCGCACGCTGATCGCTCCCTTCCAGAACGAAAAACTCGGCACGCGCCACCATGCGGTTCGCTGAGCGCTCAGGCGCGCGCGCGCCGAGTTTTTCGTTCTGGAAGGGAGCGATCAGCGTGCGCGCTGGCGCTTCGCCTGCCAGGAAATAGAAAAAGCCTTCAATGCCGAGGAGCGGGTGCTCGTCTGGTTCGACAGCGACACCGAGCTCGCGGCC
>JANXYA010000172.1 GCA_025350345.1 Gammaproteobacteria bacterium | reverse complement strand
CTGTCCTCGAGCAGCAGGATGAAGAAGAACAGGATCAGGATCTGCGGCAGGAACACCAGCACACTGCCGGCACCCTTGATCACGCCGTCTACCAGCAGGCTCTCCAGGAGCCCGGCGGGCATCGCCTGGCTCACCGCGACCCCAAGGGCACTCATGCCGCTGTTGATCCAGGCCATCGGAGCGGTGGCCCAGCTGAATACCGCCTGGAACACCGAAAACAGCAGTACCGCCAGCAGCACCGGACCGGCGATCGGATTCATGACGATGGCATCGAGGCGCAGCAGCGCGCGGGTGCGCAGCGGCTCCACGTATTCCGAGTCGCGCAGGATGCGCCGCGCTTCGCGCTGCGTGGCCTGGATCTCCTCCGAGGTCTGTGCAGGCACCACGATCGGGGCTGCGGCTTCGGGCAGGGGCGGCAGGTTCAGTGCCGCGGTCAGATCCTCATCGCGCAGGCGCTGCGTCGCCGACTGCTCCGCCTCGATCGAGGCACACAGCGCGTCGATCGCCGCAATCAGCTCGCGGCCCCCGCCCGGCTGCACGGCCACCGTCTCGATCACCTGCACGCCGAGCTCCGATTCGAGGCGTGTGCGATTGAGCGTGTAGCCACGATCACGGGCAAGATCACTCATGTTCAACGCCACGATCACCGGCCGGCCGACGCGCCGGAGTTCGAGCACCAGGCGGAGCGAGAGCCTGAGATTGGTGGCATCCACGACGCAGACGATCAGATCGGGCGATGCCTCCCCATGGAGCTTGCCGACGATGAAGTCGCGGGTGATCGCCTCATCGAGCGTTGCGGGCACCAGGCTGTAGGTGCCAGGCAGATCGAAGAGCTGGTAGTGGCGCTGGCGGTTCGTGCTCAGGAACGCCCCTTCCTTGCGCTCGACGGTGACACCCGGATAGTTGGCCACCTTCTGGCGGCTTCCGGTCAGGCGGTTGAACAGCGCCGTCTTGCCACAGTTGGGCACTCCCACCAGCGCCAGGCGGAACGTCGGCGCGTTGCCGGGAGCAGTGGTCATGGCGTATCGACCCGCACCAGCACGGCCCGCGCCTCGCGCCGGCGCAGGGCAAAGACGGTCGAGCCGATGCGCACGGCCATCGGATCGCCGCCCGGCCACACCTCTTCAATGATCTGCACGCGTTCGCCCGGCACAAAGCCGATCTCGATCAGGCGCCGCCCGATCGTCGCGCCGGCCTGGTCGCCCACGATGCCGGCATCCCCCTCCAGCACCTGCGTCACCACGCCACCGGCACCCTTGCGCAGGGAAGCCAGTGGCACCTGGTCCGGGGGTGTGCTGTGCTCAGGTGGGGCCATGGCTCCATCCAGGTAAATGAGAATGACTCTCATTTGAAGCATAATCGATTGCCCCGGCTGACGCCACTGCCAGACCGTGACGCAGTACCGGGTCCTTAAAGGGCCCCAGGAACGGTTCACGGGCCGTTAAGGCCTGCAGGGCTACGCTCATCCCCATCGTTTATTGGGCCGTTGGAGAGCGTTTATGACCAAGTATTACCGTGCCCTGGTCGTTTCTGTGACTGCCGCCGCGACGCTGGCGCTGCAGATGCCGGCCTATGCCGACCCCCCGGCCTGGACGCCGGCGGGCGAGGATCGTGACCAGGGCGACCGCCCAGATGACCAACGGGACAACCGGCGTGACGACCGACGGGACGACCGCCGAGACGACAGGCGGGACGAACGCCGCGATGACCGGCGTGACGATCGGCGCTACGGCGAGTACTACGAGCGCGAGGGGCATCCCTACTACAGGGGCTACCGCGGCGATGACTGGGCCTACGACTACGGTGTCCACGGCGGCCGCTGTGATTCGAATGCCGTACTCGGTGTTGCGGGCGCCGTGACCGGGGCCATCATCGGCAGCCGCAGCGCCGGACCGGAGAACCGCGGCATCGCCACCGTGTTTGGCGCCATCGCAGGCGGCCTCATCGGCAACGCCGTCGGTAACGCCATCGACGACGGGGATCGCGGTTGCCTCGGCCAGTCCTTCGAACTGGCCCGTGTGGGCCAGCCGGTGGTCTGGGTGAATCCGCGCAGCCGCGTCGCCTGGCGTGTCACACCGCTGCGCGATGTGTCGCCCGAATGCCGTGAATTCGAGCTACGGCGCGGCTATGGCGGTCGCTACGGCCGTGAGCGGGTCGTCGCCTGCCGGCGCGGCCGCGGCGATTGGGCGTTTCGCGACCGCTGAAATCGGCGCCCGGCGCGGATCAGGCGTTAGCGTTGGCGGCGGGCCACCAGCCGGCAGATGAGGGCATCGAGCGAGATCGAGCCCGGTCCGCGCGCCAGCAATAGCAGCAGGAAGGCCACCCATTGGATATGGGTCGGCCAGGCTTGCGGAAAGACGAAGATCTGGATGACGGCGATCATGCCCAGGTACGCCAGCGCCACGAGGCGCGTGCCCAGGCCAACTGCAATCAGGACCGCGCCGCCGAGCTCCAGCCCAACCGCCATATACGCCGCGATGTGCGGCGGAAGCAGCGGTACCTTGCTGAAATCCGTCTCGAACAGGTACAGCGTGCCAGCCCAATCGTCGAGCTTCTGCCTGCCGGAAAACCAGAATACCGCGAACGCCGCGCCGCGTGCGATGAGGGCGATGAGGCTGTAGGGAATGCGCTCCAGCCAGCCAATCGCGGTGGAAATCGGGCCACCTTTCACGTCCTCGGCAGAGGCTTGCGCTGTGGAACTCATCGGTATTGGTCTCCCTGAACTGTTCTAGGCTGACGCCACCGCTTCGATACGCAGGAAACCGGCGGGAAGGATCTCCGCCGCCAGGAGCCCGGCGATGTCATCTGCCGCTTCCGCCGCGGCAGCGGCGCTGATCGCCTGCTCGGCCTCGGCGCCCTCGAGTGCGGCCCGCACAAATCCCGCAGCGGCGGCGCTCAGGCGGGCGAGCTTCACGCCCTCCTCGGCGCGCCACAGCGCGTAGCGATATTCGCCGGCCTGATGAGAGAGGACGGCGAGCGCCTCCGTGTCTTCCGCGAGGATCGCCTCGCGCAGCTCATCGACCGGGTAGCGCGCCTGATGCACTCGCAGGGAAGCGGCAAAATGCAGCCGCGCGCCGCCTTCCAGGAGCAGGCTGCGCGCGCCGGGGAGGCTTCCTGCACGCGTCCGCCCCAGCTCATCGAGCTGCCAGTCGAAGCGGGCCAGCTCGGCGAGATAGGGCAGCGCCTCCGTAGCGGGAAAACCGGCGATGAACGCCGGAAAATCGGCGCCGTAGGCGTCCAGCTGCGGCGCCTGCGGCGGCTTTGCGCGCGCGTAGGCCACCGCCATGCGATCAAAAAAGGCCTCGCCCACGAGCTGCTCGACCGACTTGAAACTCGAGCGCAGGGCATTGCTGAGCGCACCCAGCACGGTATTGCGATGAACGCGCAGGCCGACAGCGCCCGGGTGGGCCCCAGCGAACAACGCTTCGGGGAGTTCCTGCGCCGCCGGATCGGGCGCGAGCAGTGCCGCAGCCATCTGCGATTGCAGCGCGGCGAGCGGCGGGTTCGGGCCCGCGTCAACCGGCGCTGGCATGCGCGGCCGGCGATCGCCGTTGGGTCACTGGGAGGCTCTGTGGCGCACGCGGCGCTAAGGCATCGAGGAGCGATTGGGCGTGAACGGCTTCCTCCTGCAGCACCTCAAGTGCCGGCAATCGCGTATCCCACTCAATCAGCGTCGGGCGCACGCCGAAATACCCGATGCTCCGCTCGTACAGGGCCCAGACCTCGGCGCAGACGCGATCGCCGTGATCGTCGATGCGCAACTGCCCGCCCGTAGCGGCCTGCACGATGGCGTGCCCGGCCAGATGAATCTCACCGACACTGGCGGCGTCGAGCGCACGGCACCACTCCGCCAGCACTGCGGTCGCGTCGCTGCGCTGGTTGCAGGCGCTGACATAGATATTGTTCACATCGAAGAGCACGCCGCAGCCCGTGCGGCGCGCGACCGCCGCCAGGAACTGTGCTTCCGGAATGACCGAAGCGGCAAAGCGCAGATAAGTGGAAGGATTCTCGACGAGGATCGCCGTGCCCAGCGCTTCCTGCACCTGCTCGACATTGCGGCAGACAATGCCGAGCGCTTCCTCGGAATACGGGAGCGGGAGCAGATCCGGCAGGTAATGCCCGCCGTGGACGCTCCAGGACAGATGGTCCGATACCAGGCCGGGCTCGAGGCGATCCTTGAGCTCGCGCAGGCGC
>JANXYA010000154.1 GCA_025350345.1 Gammaproteobacteria bacterium | reverse complement strand
CCCGCGCCGACGATGACGACTGGTGTTAACACGGCAGGGAGCTTAGCTTTGGCGGTCCGGAAACGCGACCACCAAACCTTCCAGGCCCGGCTCGATGCGGATCTGGCACGACAGGCGGCTGTTCGGGCGCTGCTCCGCGGCGACGTTGGTCAGCATCAGGGATTCGGCCGCTCCCGGCGGCGGGAGTTTGCCGATCCAGGCCGGATCGACGTAGCAATGACAGGTGGCGCAGGCACAGGCACCGCCGCATTGCGCCTCGATGCCCTGCACGCCCTGGGACTTCGCGCCCTGCATCAGGCTCCAGCCATCGCGGATCTCGACGCCCACGCTCTCGCCGCCGGGTTCGATGCAGGTCACGCGCGTCATCGATACATAATATAGGCCGGCGCACCACCCGGGGGGCGGCGAGTGAGCTGTGTCACAGATCGCGGCGGCGGCGGCCCACCTGCTTCACAGAATGCCGGGCCAGGGGGTCCGCGCCGTGCCAGAAATCGTAAAGTTCTCCGCAACCGGGCCAGGCCCGCGGAGGAGAGCGCGCTTGACGCCGCGGATACTGATCGCCGGCAATGACGGGCAACAGCGCCAGTGGCTGCGCCATCACCTGCAATCCCTGTGGCCGGAGGCCGATCCGCCCTGCCTGGACCTGCAGCAGTTCGTCCAGCGCCTCGACACCATCACGCCGCGCACCTACGACGCCGCACTGCTGTGCGCCTGGTTCGGTGATTCGCGCCAGAAACACAGCGAAGGGGCCGAATGGCTGCGCGAGTTGCGCCGCGAACGCTCGCTGCCACCGCTCATTGTAATCGCGGCCCACGGCAATGAGCTTAGCGCGGTGCGCGCCATCCGTCTCGGCGCCGCCGAATACCTGCCGCGCGACCTGCTGGATGCCCAGCAGCTCGGCCGCACGCTGCGCAAGGTCATTCATGCGAGCCGCCGCCGAGCGCGCCGCCGCGCCATTGCCGGTGCCCTGCTGCACCAGCGCCCCGCGGCTGCACTGGAAGTCCCGAACTACACCCTGCTGCGCGAGCTCGGGCGCTCGGCGCGCGCGCGCGTCTGGCTGGCCGAGAGCGCGACGCTGCGTCGGCCCGTGGCGCTGAAGATCGGCCAGCCGCAGGCGAAGGGGTCCGCCGAGCAGCCGCAGTTCGCCCACGAATACAAGGCGATCGCGGCGCTGCGCGATCCGGCGATCGTCGACATCTACGACTACGGGGTGCATGACGGCCGCGAGTACCTGGCCATGGAGTACTTCCCCTGCGGCGACCTGAAGCAGCGGCTGCTGCAGCCGATGGACTGTGGCACCGCGGTGAGCTACGTGCGGCACATCGCCCGTGCGCTGCGCGTGGTGCACGGTGCGGGCCTGCTGCACCGTGACCTGAAACCGCCGAACATCATGCTGCGGCCGGACGGCACCACGGTGCTGATCGACTTCGGCCTGGCCAAGCACGTGGATTCCAACACCAGCAACACGGCGATCGGAGTGCTGCGCGGCTCCCCCTACTACATGAGTCCCGAGCAGGTGCAGGGCCGCACCCTCGATGCGCGCAGCGACCTGTACGCGCTGGGCGTGGTGTTCTTCGAGATGCTGACGGGCCGCAAGCCCTACACGGCGCTCACGGCCATAGAACTGATGCAGCAGCACGTCAGCGGCGAGCGGCCGGCATTGCCGGCGGAACTGGCCGCGTTCGAGCGGGTCATCGCCCGGCTGATGGCGCGGGGGCGCGATGATCGCTACGCCGACGTCGACGCGTTGCTGGCCGCGCTGGACGAATTGCCCGCGACAGCGCCACGAGCGGCCGCGGCCACCTGCGCCGCCTGACATGAACGCCGCCGAAATCCCGCAGCGGGAGCTGCAACAGCTGCGCGAAGAGCACGCCGTGCTGCTCGAGCTCCTGACGCTCGACCGTAACGCGCTGCACAGGTTCATGGCCATCGCTGCGCGCACCCTGATCCACGTGCGCGCCCTGCTCGGCCGCCCGGCGCGCGAGCCTGAACCGTATCTAAAGAAGCTCGCGCTGCTGCGCGCGCGTTACGCGCAGCTGCTGCAGCGGGCGAACGCCTTGCCGCTGCCGACACTGGCGCGGCAGTTCGCAGAGACCCTGTCGGCATTGGCCGATCCGCCGGAGGGGCAGGCTCCCTCGGGTGACGATCTGCTGCCGGCGCTGGTGCTGATCGATGCAGGATTCCTCACGCTGACCACCATCGCGGCGCGCACTGGCATACCGCTGCTCGCGCAGCGCCCGCGGCGACGGCGCGCGCGATTGCTCACCCGCCCGGCGGCGGAGAGCGAGCCTGCGGTCGCAACTGCGGGCCAGGCGCCGCGGCTGGCGCTGGCCTTGCGGCAATTGTGCGACCGCCTCACCATCGAATTCGGCAAGCGCGTGGACCTGTCGATCATCGGCCTCGAGACGGTGCCCGAGGAATGCGCGTCGGCGGTCT
>JANXYA010000119.1 GCA_025350345.1 Gammaproteobacteria bacterium | reverse complement strand
CGCCGCGATGGCCGCCAGCGCCGCCGGCGTGCGGAGCGTGACTTCGAGCACCGTGAGACCACCGGCGCACAGGGCAAGCGCCAGCGGCGCAGCGTCGGCCTCACGCTCAATGGTGAGCACCGGGATGACCGGCGCACGCGCCATGATGTCTCTCATCTTCATGTCAGTAGGCCTTGGCCGTGAAAGGGTCGGGCGAAACGATCTAGTTCGGCGTTGCGCAGATGCCACCGCCCTGTTCGGCACTGGCCGCATGGGCCCGGAACAGGGCGAACAGCTCCCGGCCCATGCCGAACTGGCTGTGTGCGGGAGCTGATTCCACCGCGCGCTGGGCCCACACTTCGGCGTTCACCAGCGCCTCGAGGCTCCCCGAGTTGCTGTCGAGTCTCACCACGTCGCCCTCGCGCAGTTTCCCCAGCGGCCCGCCGCAATGCGCCTCGGGCGAGACGTGGATCGCCGCCGGTACGGTGCCCGAGGCGCCGGACATGCGGCCGTCCGTGACCAGTGCCACCTTGTGGCCCTTGGCCTGCAGCGCCGACAGGGCGGGCGTGAGCTTGTGGAGTTCGGGCATGCCATTGGCGCGCGGGCCCTGGCCACGCACGACGACGATGACGTCGCGATGCAGTTCGCCGGCCTTGAAGGCCGCGCTCACCGCTTCCTGTGAGTCGAAGATCCGCACCGGCGCCTCGACGCAACGGCGCTCAGGCTTGACCGCCGAGACCTTGATCACTGAGCGGCCGAGGTTTCCGCGGAGGAGCTTGAGGCCGCCATCGCTGCTGAAGGGGTCGGCGGCGGGACGCAGCACTTCAAGATCGCCACTGCTTGCGGGGCCGTCGCGCCAGGCGAGCTGGCCCTCACTGAGCCAGGGTTCCTGGGTGTAGGCGTGCAGATCCGCGCCACTCACCGTGCGCACATCAGCGTGCAGCAATCCTGCCCCGAGCAGTTCGCGGATCACAAACGCGGTGCCACCGGCGGCGTGGAAATGATTGACGTCGGCGCCACCGTTCGGATAGATGCGCGCGATCAGCGGCACGGCCGCCGACAGCGCGCCGAAGTCGTCCCAGTCGATGACGATGCCGGCGGCGCGCGCCATGGCCACCAGGTGAATGGTGTGGTTCGTGGATCCTCCCGTCGCCAGCAATCCGACGATGGCATTGACAATGGCGCGCTCATCGACAATCCGCGCCAGCGGGCGATGATCGTTCCCGTGCGCCCAGATCTGCGCCGCGCGCTGCGCCGCCGCGCGCGTGAGCGCCTCGCGCAGCGCCGTGTTGGGGTGCACGAAAGCGCTGCCGGGCAGGTGCAGGCCCATGATCTCCATCAGCATCTGGTTGCTGTTGGCCGTGCCGTAGAAAGTGCAGGTGCCCGCGTCGTGGTAGCTCTGCGCCTCGGATTCGAGGAGCGCGGTGCGATCGATGCGGCCCTCGGCGTGCGCCTGGCGGATGCGTGCTTTTTCCTGGTTGGGCAGCCCGGAGGTCATGGGACCTGCAGGCACGATGATCGTCGGGAGTGCTCCGAAGCTCAACGCCCCGATCAGCAGGCCAGGCACGATCTTGTCGCACACGCCCAGGCAGAGCGCGGCGTCGAACATGCCGTGCGAGAGTCCCACGGCGGTGGACAGGGCAATCACTTCACGGCTGAACAGGGAGAGTTCCATGCCGGTCTGTCCCTGGGTCACGCCATCGCACATCGCCGGCACGCCTCCGGCAACCTGGGCCGTGGCACCGACCTCGCGGGCCGCGGCGCGAATCACGCCCGGAAAGCGCTCGAAGGGCTGGTGAGCCGAGAGCATGTCGTTGTAGGCGGTGACGATGCCGATATTCGGCCAGCGCAACTGACGCAGGGCCTGCTTGTCGGCGGGGGAGGAGGCGGCGAAGCCGTGGGCGAGGTTGGTGCAGCTCAAGCGCTGGCGGGCGCTCCCGTCCCGACCGGCCGCCTTCATGCGCTCCAGGTATTCGCGGCGCGATTCCAGGCTGCGCGAACGCACGCGCTCCGTTACGCTTCGCAGGACGGGATGCAGGCCGGAAGGGCTGGTCACAGGGCGTAGTAAAACTCCGTCCAAAGCGTTTGGCAAGCGTCGTTTGACATAAGGCAGCAGCCTGGCCAACAGCCTAAATAGCCACAGGAAAAATCTTGTACAGGTATGTGCTACGGGATATATAGTAGTTTAGCTACACAAATTGATCTGCGCTGACGGAGAAAGACAGTGCCGTTGCTCAAGCCATTTGATTTTGTACTTTTCGGGGGCACGGGCGATCTGGCGATGCGCAAGCTCATCCCGGCGCTGTATCAGCGCTTCGCCGATGGGCAGTTCGACGAGCGCGCACGCATTCTCGCCTGTGCGAGCACGGCGCTGAGCCGCGCTGATTACATCCAGCGCGCTGCGGGCCACTGTCGCGAACATCTCGCGGCGGCCGATTTCAATGAGGCGCGCTGGACAAAGTTTGCCTCATGCCTGGATTACCAGCAGGTCGATGCCACCCGCGTGGAGGACTTTCGGGCACTCAAGGGCCGGATCTCCGATCGGGACGAGCAGGTGCGCGTGTGGTTTTTGTCGACTTCGCCCAGCCTCTATATCGCGACGGCCGCCAACATGGCGGCTGCGGCGGTCGCCACGCCGAACGCGCGTGTCGTGCTGGAAAAGCCGCTCGGCACCGATCGTGCCTCGGCCGCGCGTATCAACGAGGAAGTGGCGCGCAGCTTTGCGGAAAACCAGATCTACCGCATCGATCACTACCTCGGCAAGGAGCCGGTGCAAAATCTCCTGGCGCTGCGCTTCGGCAATGCGCTGTTCGAACCCCTGTGGCGGCGCGGCCGCATCCGCCATGTGCAGATTACCGTGGCCGAGCACCTCGGCGTCGAGGGGCGCGCGAAGTTCTACGATGAGACCGGCGCGCTGCGCGACATGGTGCAGAACCACATGCTGCAGCTGCTGTGCATCCTGGCGATGGAACCGCCCGCCAGTTCGGATGCCGACACGGTGCGCGATGAAAAGCTGAAGGTGCTGCGCGCGCTGCGCCCGATCGACAGCGAGAACGTGGAGCAGAAGACCGTCCGCGGCCAGTATCGGGCCGGCAGCATCGAGGGCAAGGCGGTGCCCGGTTACGCCGATGAGCCGGGCGTGCCGGCCGGCAGCAACACCGAGACCTTCGTGGCGATCAAGGCGGAGATCGACAACTGGCGCTGGGCCGGCGTTCCTTTCTATCTGCGCACCGGCAAGCGCCTGCAGCAGCAGCTCGCCGAAATTGCCATTACCTTCGATGACGTGCCGCTGTCGATCTTTCCGAATCGCTCGCAGGACTCGCCCAACCAGCTCGTGATCCACCTGCAGCCCGACGAGAGCATCACGCTCACGGTGCTCGCCAAGGCACCGGGCGATGCCATGCGACTGCGCCCCGTGAACCTGGCGCTCGACCTGGCCGAGAGCTTCAAGGAGCGGCCGCTGTCGGCCTATGAA
>JANXYA010000335.1 GCA_025350345.1 Gammaproteobacteria bacterium | reverse complement strand
CTGAAGAACCTGCGCGGCCTGCACGGCCCGCAGTTCCTGCATGTCGTCACCCAGAAGGGCAAGGGTTACGCACCGGCCGAGGCCGACCCGATCACCTGGCACGGCCCTGGTCCGTTTGATCCGCTCACCGGTCAGATCTTCAAGGGCAAGCCGGTCGGACCGAGCTACTCCCAGATCTTTGGCGACTGGCTCTGCGACATGGCCGCGAGCGATCCGCGGATCGTCGGCATCACCCCGGCGATGCGCGAGGGCTCGGGGCTGGTGGAATTCTCCAGGCGCTTCCCGGAGCGCTACTTCGATGTGGCGATCGCCGAGCAGCACGCCGTGACGCTCGCGGCCGGCCTGGCCTGCGAGGGCCTGCGGCCGGTGGTGGCGATCTATTCGACTTTTCTGCAGCGCGCCTACGATCAGCTCATTCATGACGTCGCGCTGCAAAATCTCCCGGTGGTCTTCGCGCTCGATCGCGCCGGCGTGGTGGGCAGCGATGGGGCCACCCATCACGGCAGTTTCGATTATTCCTTCCTGCGCTGTATCCCGAACATGGTGATCATGGCGCCCGCCGATGAGAACGAGTGCCGCCAGATGCTCTACACCGCGAGCTGCTGCAATGGTCCGGCCGCCGTGCGCTATCCGCGCGGCCAGGGCCCGGGCGTGCCGGTGGAGAGCGCGATGAGCGCGCTGCCCCTGGGCCGCGCCGAGTTGCGGCGCCGCGGCGAGTCCGGTTTGCTGCTGCTGTCCTTCGGTCCCATGCTGGCCGCGGCCCTCATCGCCGCCGACAGGCTGGACGCCACCGTGATCAACATGCGCTTCGTGAAACCGCTGGATGAAGCGCTGCTGCGCGAGTGGGTCCCGCGGCATGCGGCGCTGGTGACGCTCGAGGAGAACACCGTTGCCGGCGGCGCCGGGAGCGCGGTGGCGGAAATGCTCGATGCCGCGGGCCTCGGCGGGCCGCGCCTGCACTTGGGCCTCCCCGACCGCTTCATCGAGCACGGCACCCGGGATGAATGCCTCACCGATGCCGGGCTCGACAGCCCCACCGTGGTGGCGGCCATCGAGCGCTGGTGGCTGCCGCAGGCGCGCAACTTGAATACCGGCCGCACCGCCACCAGAATGGCTGCGGCGGCGCACTCCGGGCCGTCCTGAGCCGAGAAAAAGGTGCCCCATGGATATTGCCGTGGCCGATCGTGACGGCAGCAAGCTCGGCGTCGAGGATGTGCAGAGCCGTCCTGACACGCGCCGCATTGCCATCGATCGGGTCGGCATCAAGGACATCCGCCATCCCGTGCGCGTCAAGGACCAGTCGGCCGGCGAGCAGCACACCGTGGCCACGTTCAACATGTACGTGAACCTGCCGCACAACTTCAAGGGCACGCACATGTCGCGCTTCGTGGAAGTGCTGCACCACGCGCGCGAGATTTCGGTCGATTCCTTTCCGGCCATGCTCGTCGAGATGACCGCCCGCCTCCACGCCGATACCGGGCACATCGAGATGAGCTTCCCGTACTTCGTGAACAAGCGCGCCCCGGTCAGCGGGGTCGAGAGCCTGATGGATTACCAGGCCACGCTGATCGGCGAGTACAGCCACGGCGAGACCACGAGGTGGGTGCGGGTGGTGGTGCCGGTCACGAGCCTGTGCCCCTGCTCGAAGAAGATCTCGGACCGCGGCGCGCACAACCAGCGCTCGCACATGAGCATCAGGGTGCGCCTGCTCGAGCATATGTGGATCGAGGAGCTGATCGCCATGGCCGAGGCCGAGGCTTCATGCGAGCTGTACGGCATCCTAAAGCGGCCCGACGAGAAATACGTGACCGAGCGCGCCTACGACAATCCGAAGTTCGTCGAGGACATGGTGCGCGACGTGGCCCTGCGCCTCGATAGCGATGCGCGTGTCGGGGCGTACGTGGTCGAGAGCGAGAACTTCGAGTCGATCCACAACCACTCGGCTTACGCGCTGATCGAGCGCGACAAGCACGCCGGGCCGATCGCCAGGACGTAAACCGGGCAGGCGCGGGCGGCTGAACCTGGTCCGGCGACCCGCTAATTGTGACGGCATAGGCATTGCTACGGATGCCCGGCGCGGCCGGAGGGCCGAAGATGGCGCCATGGGCTATTACATGGCGAAGACCGTCAACGGACCTTTCGATGCCGTCGTCACCGAAGTGACGGCACGGCTCAAGGCGCAGGGCTTCGGCGTGCTCAGCGACATCGACGTCCAGGCCACGCTCAAGGCGAAGACCGGCGCTGACATGCCGAAGTACCGGATCCTTGGCGCCTGCAACCCACACTTTGCACACCAGGCGCTGCAGATCGAGGACAAGCTCGGCGTGCTGCTGCCATGCAACGTCGTCGTCAGGGAGACGGCGGACGGGCGCGTGGAGGTGGCCAGCATCGATCCGGTCAGCTCGCTCGAACGCACCGGAAATATCTCGCTCGCCTCAATCGCCGTAGCAATCCGGCGCCTGCTCTCGCAGGCCGTAGCGGACGTGCGAGCCTGAGGCACCGTGCACCCCTACCCGCACAACTACACCGCTTTGGCGACCGGCGCTGTCACGGGCCCCGTGGTGGTCGGATCGCCACAGCTGCCGGAACTCGGCACCTCCGCACCACCGCAGTTTGGCGGGCCGGGAGGCACGTGGTCGCCCGAGACTCTCCTGTGCGCGTCGCTGGCGGACTGCTTCGTTTTGACATTCCGGGCATTGAGCCGCGGCGCGCGCTTCGAGTGGCTGCGCCTCGAATGCCGGGTAGAGGGGGTGCTCGACCGCATCGAAGGCGTCGCGCAGTTCACGCGCTTTTCCAGCATTGCCGCCCTGACGATTCCGCCGCAGGCGGATGCCGCCGAAGCGCGCCGCTTGCTCGATCAGGCCGAGCATAACTGCCTGATCTCGAATTCCCTGCGAGCTGAGCGCGTGCTCGACGCACGCGTCATCGTCGAGGACCCGGCCCAAGCCGCCGTGGCGCGCGATGGGGCAACGCGCCTTCATGCCGATACGCGTGCCGGATTCAGTGCACCGGCAGGAAACGCAGGTCCAGGGCCCGCTCCACCAGCCACATTGCCGCAACCATAGCAATCGCCGCCGAGCCGCCGGTCACGAGGAAGCGGCGGTAGAACAGCGTCTCGCGCAGCAAATAGGCGCACGGCAGGAACAGCGCGACGATAGCCAGCTGCCCGGCCTCGACGCCAAGATTGAAGCCCACCAGGGCGAGCACCAGGGCGTCCCGGGGCAATCCCAGGTCGCTCAGCACATTGGCAAATCCGAAGCCGTGAATCAGGCCAAAGCAGAAGGCGACCACCCAGCGCCGGCTGCGCACCAAGGGCACGACGTTATTGAGTGCCGCGACCACCACCGAGAGCGCGATGGCGGATTCGGACACACGCGAAGGCAAGCGCATGATGCCAAAAGTGGCCAGACCGAGGGTCAGCGAATGCGCCAGCGTAAAGGCCGTCACCACCTTGCACACTTCAAGAAATGCCGGGCGCAGTTCCTGCTGGGCCTCCCACTGGCGCCCGCGGCGCAACAGCACCGCGGGCAGGAGGAGCGAGAACAGGAACAGCATGTGATCGAAGCCCGTCCAGATGTGCTCGATTCCGGTTCGCAGGTACCCGGCAAACTGGCCCCATGCGCCCCCACCCCTCAGGTCCAGGTGTGCGATCGGCGTGGACGGACCCAGCACCTGGGTGTAGGTCCCGTGCCCGGAACTGAAATTGAGCAGCCCGCGATGACCGG
>JANXYA010000091.1 GCA_025350345.1 Gammaproteobacteria bacterium | reverse complement strand
ATTCAGCTTCATGTACATAACATATCTGCGTCCCAATAATAAAATCTGGTGTTGTTTCTGTCACTCTCTCTCGCCCTATTCTCTTTCTTGCGATGTCGGGCTGGCGATCGTCATCGCCCGGGCTCCACGGGTTCTCCGCCGGCCCGACGCTCTGATCGTTCCAGCCGCCCTCGACCACCTCGACGTCGGCCTCCGGCACCGCGGCGGCCGGTTCACCGCCCATCTCGGTGGTGGCCAGCGGCCGGAAAGTGGCGGTGTCCGTTTCCTCGTCCTGCTCGAGCATGACGTTGGATTCGAGGGCGGCGCGGATGTGCGCCTGCAGTTCGATGGTGGGCAGCTGCAGCAGGCGTATGGCCTGCTGCAGCTGCGGTGTCATCGTCAGCGATTGGCCCAGTCGAAGCTGCAGGGAGGCTTTAAGCAATGATGGGGGGCCTGGTGGGTGCCTGGAGGGCCAGTAGAGTCCTAAAGCCGGAAACTGTCACCCAAGTACACCTCACGCACCTGCGGGTTGGCAAGCACTTGTTCCGCGGAACCGGATGCGATTACAGTGCCACGATCAACGATGTAGGCGCGTGCGCACACCCCGAGCGTCTCGCGCACATTATGGTCGGTAATCAGCACGCCGATGCCGTGCGCGGCCAGCTCGCGGATGATGCGCTGGATGTCGGCCACCGAGAGCGGATCGACCCCCGCGAAAGGCTCGTCCAGCAGGATGAAGCTCGGCTGGGCCGCCAGGGCGCGCGCGATTTCGACCCGGCGCCGCTCGCCGCCCGAGAGCGACATGCCGAGCGTGTCGCGCACCTCCCCGATGTGCAGCTGGCCGAGCAACTCCTCGAGGCGCCGCTTGCGGTCGGCCGCATCGAGCCCCGGGACCAGCTCCAGGATGGCCATGATGTTGTCGGCCGTGCTGAGGCGGCGGAACACCGAGGATTCCTGCGGCAGGTAGCCTAGCCCCAGGCGCGCACGCTCATCGATCCCGAGGGGCGTCAGGTCGCGATCGTCCAGGCGGATGGTGCCGCTGTCGGCGGGCACCAGGCCGACGATCATGTAGAACGCGGTCGTCTTGCCCGCGCCGTTCGGGCCCAGCAGACCGACCACTTCGCCGGTGCTGATCTGGAGCGAGAGCTCGCGCACCACCTGGCGCGAGCGGTAACTCTTGCTCAGGCCGCTCGCGCTCAGGGTGCTCACGGTGCGGTGCCCGCCGGACGCGTGCCGGGCTTGCACTGCGGGCGGATGATGCCCTGCACGCGCCCGCTACCCGCCGCGCCGCCCGGTGCCGCAACGCTGTTCTGGATCATGTTGTAGACAATGGTGTCGTAACTGAGCTCGGTGCAGCCGTTGCTGAGCCAGGCATCGCCGGTGAAGCGCACTTCGCCACCGGCCAGATCGTAGACGATCGATTGGGCGTGGCCGCGTGCACTGCCGAAGGTCTGGTTTTTCGAGGTGCCGCTGCGTTCGCCCGCGCCCGCCAGCTGCTCGAAGGTGGCCGGGGCGCCGCTGACTGTCGCGGTGCTGAGCTTGCCATCGATGAAATGCACGGTGGCGGTATCGGCGGCGAGCTGCCCCTGGGCCAGGCGCACCTTCACCGCGCCGGTCAGCGTCCAGGTGCTGTTGTCGAAGTCCAGGGCCGAGGCCTCGGCGTGGTCCGCCTGGATGCGCATCGGGCTGCCGCCCTGGTAGATGACGAACTGGTTCAGCATCACCTTGTCGCGCCGGTATTCGCCGCCCCCGCCGACGCACAGGCACAGATCGCCATTGTTGCAGGCCGGCCAGGTGGCCGGATCGGCCGGATCGCACTGGTGCTGATCCGTGCTGGCCGCGCCGTCTGCGGCGAGTGCCGGTCCGGCCACCGGCCAGAGTGCGGCCGCGGCGAGCCACAAGCGCAACAGCGAGCGGGACCTCATTGGCGGCTGCCGGCTGTGGAGGCGCGCTTCATCGCGGTGTGAATTCCCCATAGATCGGCGATGTTAATTGCAGACGATCCGTCTTGATATCGGCGTGCAGGCCGGCGGCCCAGAGGCGGTTCCGCCCCCAGACCATGGCCAC
>JANXYA010000332.1 GCA_025350345.1 Gammaproteobacteria bacterium | reverse complement strand
CCCGGAGGCAGTCAAGCCAGGGAAAGTACGCGGTTCTTGGAAAACGAAGTTCAAGTCGGCACCAAACAAAATCGGCCTACAGCCCGCACCAATGCTTGATCTCAGGCTCGGCACGGGTCATTTAACCGGACAGTAGTGAGTGGGACCATCCAATGAATTCTCGCCGCACCGGCCTATTGCCACAGAGCCGAGGACTTTGGGGTGGCGACGGCTGCCGCGGATACCTGAAACTACCGCCGTGGGCCAGCCTCGCTGCACCATGACCGGCCCCTGCTCGATGTGCAGCTCGATGTAGCCGGCGAAATCCCGCAGATCCACCACCGGCTGGCCGGCGCTGATCCTGGCCATGTCGGCGCCGGCCTCCTGCAGGCACTGCCCAAGCGTGCGGCCCGAGTTGCGGCTGGCAAGCGCCAAGTCTTCGGGCTTGAGCTTGCCCCACATCGCGCTCGACCCGGTGTAGCCCTTGCCGAACCAAACGCTTTCTTCTCCGACGAAGCCGATGACCTTGAAGGGCCGGGACAGTACCCTTCCCTCGCGCTTGAGCCGGACCAGGCAGAGCACGCCGGCAATGACGCCGGCCAGGCCATCGTAGTTTCCGCTTTGCGGCAGGGAGTCCAGGTGCGAGCCGCTCCACAGGGCCGGTGTATCGCCGCTTCCCGGCAGGCTGAACACCAGGTTGGCGGCGCCGTCAAAAGAGGTTTCGATGCCGTGCAAGGCAGCGAAATCCACCAGGTGTTTCACCGTGACGTCGACCCCGGCGCCGTAGCTTTCGCGGGTAACACCCACACCGTCGAAAGTCAGCGTCTTGATGTCGTCGAACAGCTTGACGGCTTGCGCCCGAAGTTCGTTCTGCAGGGTGCTCATGTAGCTTCCTTTTTCCGCAGCATGCGACCATTGAGTTCGCCGGTCGATTGGCCCTCGGCCACGGCGGCCTTGCCGTTCACCAGAACCCAGTCGATGCCGTCGGGGAAGCGGCGCGGGTCCTTGAAGGTGGCGTTGGCACGGATCGTGGCCGGGTCGAACACGGTGATGTCGGCGCGCCACCCCCGCCGCACCAGGCCGATGCCGGGAAGCCCGAAAGCCTGCGCCGTGTATCCGCTCATTTTGTGCACGGCCTGCTCCAGGGTCATGGCCTTGCGCTCGCGCACCAACTCACCCAGGACCTTGGGAAACGTGGCGTACTGGCGCGGATGGGGTTTGTCGCCGGCGTCGATGCCGTCGCTGCCGATCATGCTGTAGGGGTGCGCCAGGACCATCAGCATGTCCTCCTCGCACGAGTTCACCAGGATCTGCCCCACCTCGCCGCGCTCCTCGATCAGCAAGTCGCACAGGAAGTCGCACACGCTCTTGCCGCGGCGCGCCGCGCCTTCCACAACAGTTAAACCCTCCACGTCGCGATTGCGGTCGGTGACCACGTACGACACGGTCACGCTCTCCCAGCCCACCGCCGAGACCCGATTCTCCCAGCCCGCCAGGCCGTGGAGCCAGTCATGGTCCATCCGCCTGCGCTGCGCGGGATCGGCCAGGCGCACCAGCATGGCATCGAGCCCGCCCTCCAGCACCCAGGGCGGTAGCAGCATCACGATGGTGGTGCTGCCCGCGATGTAGGGATACATGTCGGAGTAGGTCTTCATTCCTTCGCTGCGCGCCTGCTCGAGCATGCCCAGCGTCAGCCGCACCTTGCCGAAGTTGCGCCGCCCGCAAGTCTTGTGGTGGGAGACGAGGACCGGCGTGCGCGCCTGGCGGCCGATGTCGAGCGCCTCGGTGACCGAATCGACCAAGCCGTCGACCTGGTCGCGCAGGTGCGTCGCGTAGAGCCCGCCATTGCGCCCCACGACCTTGGCCAGCGCCACCAGTTCATCGGTCCGGGCATACACGCCCGGGACATAGCACAGGCCCGAGGACAGGCCCAGCGCGCCCTGGTCCATCGCCTGCTGGGCCAGCGACTGCATCTTCTCCAGTTCGCCAGGGCTGGGAGCCCGGTTCTCGAATCCCAGCACGGCGGCGCGCAAGTTTCCATGACCCATCAGCGTCGCCACATTCACCCCCGTGCCGCGTTGCGACAGATGATCGAAGTAGCCCTCCAGGTCATCCCATTCCCATTCGACCTCGGGATAGCCGAAAATCGGCTTGGCCAATTGCGTGATGCTGCGGCGCGTCTCGTCGGCAAGCGGATAGGCCGACCAGCCGCAATTGCCCAGAATCTCGGTGGTGACACCCTGCCGCGTCTTGCTTTCGGTGGCGGGCCTGGCGATCAGCGCCAGTTCGGAGTGGCAGTGCGAATCGATGAACCCGGGCGCGACCACCCGTCCCTGTGCATCGATGTGCCGGCGCGCCGCCGTTCCTTTCAGGTCGCCCACGGCGGCGATCATTCCGTCCTGAACGGCGACATCGGCGTCGAAGGCGGGAGCACCGCTCCCGTCGATGACTTTGCCCCCCGAGATCACAATGTCATACATGCTGAGGCACCCTTGAGGTCTTGATCGGAAAATAAACCTCCCCATGAAGCGAGTCACCATCGTCGGCGCGGGCGTGGTCGGTATCTGCACCGCGCTGTACCTGCAACGCGACGGCCACGAAGTCACGCTGGTGGATCCGCTGGGGCCGGCGCAGGGCTGCTCGTTCGGCAACGGCGGCCTGATCCAGGCCGGCGCCTGCGTGCCGATCGCGACGCCGGGCGTTCTGCGCGCCGTGCCCCGCATGCTGCTGGACCCGGACCAGCCGCTGGTGATCCATTGGCGCCACCTCGCGCGCCTGCTGCCCTACCTGGCGCGCTTCGTCGCCGCGGCGCGGCCCAGCCGTGTCGAGGCGATCTCGAAGTCGCTGGCGAACCTGCTTTCAATCGCGCTGCCGTCTTACCGGCCCCTGATCGACGCGGCGGGCGCCGGCGCCCTGGTCCAACCGGTGGGTGAATTGCACATCTACGAAACCGAGGCAGCGTTCACCGCGGCGCGTGCGGCGCACGACCTGCGGCGCCGCCGGGGCGTGCGCCTGGAAGTGCTGGCCGCAGACGAACTGCACCGCCTCGAGCCAGCATTGAACCCGGCCATCCGGCGGGCCGTCTTCCTGCCGGAGCCTGTGCAGACACTGGACCCCTACGACTTCGCCGCCCACCTCGCGGCCCATTTCGTACAGGCCGGCGGGGTCGTGGTGCGAGAAAAAGTGGAGGACATTCTCATCGGCCCCGACGGGCCGGTCGAACTCCTCACCGATGCCAGGCGGCGGCCGGTCGACCAGCTGGTGATCGCCGCGGGCGCGCATTCCAGGCGATTCGCCGCGAAGCTGGGCAGCCCTGTGCCGCTGGACACGGAGCGCGGCTACCACCTGATGCTGCCGGATCCCGGCGTCCGGCTGAAGGTCCCCTTGATGTCGGGCGATTACCGGTTCGCGATGGTCCAGATGACGCGTGGCATCCGCCTGGTCGGCACTGCGGAACTCGGCAAGCTCGATGCCCCGCCCAACTACGCGCGCGCCCTGCGCCTGCTGAAGCCGGCGCAGCGCATCCTGCCGGGCTTGCGCGGCGAGGGCGGCGTGCCATGGATGGGGCATCGGCCCTCCACGCCGGACAGCCTGCCGGTGATCTGCCGCTCGCCTTGCCATCCGAACGCGTACTTCGCATTCGGCCACGGTCATCTCGGGCTGACACTCGCGGCCGCCACCGGCCGGGTGATGGCCGACATGCTGGCCGGGCGCGAGCCACCGGTG
>JANXYA010000067.1 GCA_025350345.1 Gammaproteobacteria bacterium | reverse complement strand
AGCCCCCGGATCACATCCAGATCCAGATCGCACAGTGCCGCCAGCACGCCGGCGTAGCAGATGTTCTTCATCAGGATGCGGGTGCGCACGCCCTGGAAATTCTCGTTGCACAGCCGCGCCAGCGGCACGCCCAGCACGGTGACATCATCGCGCGCGGTCAGCAGCGCGGGCCGTGGCCAGGTCGAATCGTAGAGGAAATAACCGCCCGAGCTCACCTCCTGCAGGTCACGCACGTAGGTCTCGGAATTCAGCGCCACCATGACATCGACCTGGCCGCTGCGGGCGCGGTGGCCGTCGCGGGTCACGCGTATCTCGTACCAGGTGGGCAGGCCCTGGATGTTGGAGGGAAAATAATTCTTGCCGACCACCGGCACGCCGCTGCGGAACACCGCCTTCATCAGCAGCCCGTTGGCGCTGGCCGAACCAGTGCCGTTGACGGTGGCGATCTTGATGACGAAATCGTTTACGCGATTTGGCGCTGTGTAAGGCATGCGGTCTCACCATCTCCGGCGTGCGGCCAGTGAATCGTCGATTTTTGCATATCCCAGGCTGCGGTCGGGCAACGCTCGGCGCACAGCCCGCAGTGCACACACAGGTTCTCATCCTTGATCATGACGCGCCCGGTCTGCGCCAGCGCGCGCGACACGTACAGCACCTGGTCCGGCACCCTGGCCGGCGCGCGCAGGCGCGTGCGCAGCTCGGCTTCGGTGCCGTCCGCCGTGATGGTCAGGCAGTCGACCGGGCAGACGTCAATGCAGGCGTCGCACTCGATGCACAGCTTGGCCTCGAACACGGTCTGCACGTCGCAATTCAGACACCGCTGCGCCTCCTGCGCGGCCTGCTCGGGCCGGAACCCCAACTCCACCTCGATGTTGACCTTCTTGAAGCGCTCCTTGAGCGAGACGTGCGGCACCAGCCGGCGCTCGAGCGAGGCATAGTCGTTGTGGTAGGCCCACTCGTGCATGCCCATCTTCACGCTGCCGAGCTTGACGCGCGGGGCCGGACGATCGCCCAGCGCCCGACCCTGCAGGTAGTTGTGCAGCGAGATCGCCGCCTGGTGTCCGTGCTCGACCGCCCAGATGATGTTCTTCGGCCCGAAGGCGGCATCGCCGCCGAAGAACACGCCCGCGCGTGTCGACTGGAAAGTCTTGGGATCGACCCTGGGCACGCTCCATTTGTCGAATTCGATTCCCAGGTCGCGCTCGATCCAGGGAAAAGCGTTTTCCTGGCCGATGGCGAGGATCACATCGTCGCAGGGAATGCGCACTTCGCCGCGCGCGTTTTCGGCGGTGATGCGGCCGTCCGCGAGCTGGTACTCCATCTGCTCGAAGTCCATGCCGGTGAGCTTGCCGTTCTCGACCACGAAGCGCTTGGGCGCGTGATTGACCACGATCTCGACATTCTCGGCCTCGGCATCTTCCAGTTCCCAGTCCGAGGCCTTGAAGAAGCCGCGCGGCTTGCGCGCCATGACCTTCACGCTCTTGGCGCCAAGCCGCAGCGAAGTGCGACAGCAGTCCATCGCCGTATTGCCCACACCGATGATCAGCACCCGCTCGCCGATCCGGTCGATGTGCTCGAAGGCCACGGACTCGAGCCAGTCGATGCCGATATGGATCCGGTCCGTCTCGGCGCGCCCGGGCAGATCCAGCTCCTTGCCCTTGGGCGCGCCCGAGCCCACGAACACGGCATCGAACCCCTGCTTTTCCAGCAGGTCGCGCATGCCGTTGACCGGGCTGTTCAGGCGCAGTTCGACGCCCAGGTCGAGGATCAGGGCGATTTCATCGTCGATGACCGAGCCGGGCAGGCGGAAGGACGGGATGTTGCTGCGCATGAGGCCGCCGGGGGTGGCCAGGCGCTCGAAGATCACCGCTTCGTACCCGAGCGGAGCCAGGTCATTGGCCACGGTGAGCGAAGCCGGGCCCGCGCCAACGCAGGCCACGCGCTTGCCGTTGCGCTCGAAGGGACCGCGGGGCACGCGACCCGTCAGTTCACCTTTGAGATCCGCTGCCACCCGCTTCAGGCGGCAGATGGCAACCGGCTTCTCCTCGACCCGGCCGCGCCGGCAGGCGGGCTCGCAGGGGCGATCGCACACCCGGCCGAGTA